>NZ_JBEOVM010000106.1:17969-22509 GCF_040295505.1 Streptomyces sp. NPDC002790
CGGCAGGGGCTTGATAGCTCAAGTCCTGCTGGGCGGGTCTGCTCAGTCGCGGCAGGGGCTTGATAATCAAGCCCCTGCGGCGATTGAGCAGCGGGGTCCGGGGCGGAGCTCCGTGGCGTAGGAACGGGGGGCCGGTCAGTTCTCCGCGAGGAGTTCGTCCGCGTCGACGATTCGGTAGGCGTAACCCTGTTCGGCCAAGAAGCGCTGGCGGTGCGCCGCGAAGTCCTGGTCGATGGTGTCACGGGCGACGACCGAGTAGAAGCGCGCCTCATGGCCGTCCGCCTTGGGACGCAGCACCCGGCCCAACCTCTGCGCCTCCTCCTGGCGCGAGCCGAACGTGCCGGACACCTGGATCGCCACCGTCGCCTCCGGCAGGTCGATGGAGAAGTTCGCGACCTTGGAGACCACCAGGACGTTGATCTCGCCCTGCCGGAACGCCTCGAAGAGCTTCTCGCGGACCGCGTTCGACGTCTCGCCCTTGATCACCGGCACGTCCAGGTGCTCGCCCAGCTCGTCGAGCTGGTCGATGTACTGGCCGATGACGAGCGTCTGCTCACCCGTGTGCTTACGGACCAGCGCCTCCGTCACCTTCTGCTTCGTGGCCGTCGTCGCACAGAACCGGTACTTCTCCTCGGCCTCGGCGGTCGCGTAGGCGAGCCGCTCGGAGTCCGTCAGGTTCACCCGGACCTCGACGCAGTCGGCGGGCGCGATGTACCCCTGCGCCTCGATCTCCTTCCACGGAGCGTCGAACCGCTTGGGGCCGATGAGCGAGAACACGTCGGACTCGCGCCCGTCCTCGCGTACGAGGGTCGCCGTGAGCCCCAGCCGGCGGCGTGCCTGGAGGTCGGCCGTGAACTTGAAGACCGGAGCGGGCAGCAGGTGCACCTCGTCGTAGACGACCAGGCCCCAGTCGCGGGAGTCGAACAGCTCCAGGTGCGGGTACACACCCTTCCGCTTCGTCGTCAGGACCTGGTACGTGGCGATGGTGACCGGGCGGATCTCCTTCTTCGTACCGCTGTACTCGCCGATCTCCTCCTCGGTCAGCGACGTCCGCCTGATCAGCTCGTGCTTCCACTGACGGGCCGAGACGGTGTTCGTGACGAGGATCAGCGTGGTCGCCTTCGCCTCGGCCATGGCGCCGGCGCCGACGAGCGTCTTGCCCGCGCCGCAGGGGAGGACGACGACACCGGACCCGCCGTGCCAGAAGTTCTCCACGGCCTGCTTCTGGTACGGGCGCAGGGACCACTCGGTCTCGTCGAGCGCGATCTCGTGCGCCTCGCCGTCCACGTATCCGGCGAGGTCCTCGGCCGGCCAGCCCAGCTTCAGCAGCGTCTGCTTGATCTGGCCGCGCTCGGAGGGGTGCACGGCGACGGTGTCGCCGTCGATGCGGGCGCCGACCAGCGGCTGGACCCGCTTCGAGCGGAGGATCTCCTCAAGGACGGGCCGGTCGGTGCAGGTGAGTACGAGGCCGTGCGCCGGGTGCTTGCTCAGCGTGAGGCGACCGTAGCGGCCCATCGTCTCGGCGATGTCGACGAGCAGCGCGTGCGGCACGGGGTAGCGGCTGAACTCCACCAGCGCGTCCACGACCTGTTCCGCGTCATGCCCCGCGGCCCGCGCGTTCCACAGCCCGAGCGGCGTGAGCCGGTAGGTGTGGATGTGCTCGGGAGCCCGCTCCAGCTCGGCGAACGCGGCGATGGCCCGGCGGCAGGCGTCGGCCTTCTCGTGATCGACCTCGAGGAGCAGGGTCTTGTCGCTCTGGACGATGAGTGGACCGTTCACGTACGCACTTCCTTCCGCACGGGCCAAACGTCCAGTGTGCCGCATCCCGGCAGGCAGGGGGCGTCACTGCTCGGAGAGCTCCGCCACCCCCGTCACGCGGTGCAGCGGATACGTACGGACCTCGTCGGCCGTGTGGTCGTACGCCGTGACGAAGCCGCCCTCGACGCGGACGGGGGCGATGACGCGCTGGCTCGCGGCGCCCTCCGCGTTGACGTAGCCGATCCACAGGGCCTCGCCGGTGAGGACAGCGGCCTGCATCGTGGCAAGGGTCTCGGCGGAGCCGGTGCGCGGCAGCTCGCCGTTGCTGGGATGGGCGGAGGCCTGCTTGCGGGGGGCGGTGGAGGCGGCGTCGCCCGCGCGGATCGCCCGCAGCGCCGCTTCGACGAGGGTGTCGTCGGGCAGCGGCGGGCCGTCCGGGACTGGGTCGGGCGCGGTGCGGGGCGGCGTGCGGTGGGCGTGCGCGCGGGCGATCAGGACGTCGCCCTCGGGGGTCTCGGCGGCCGGGGCGAAGCCCATGGAGCGCAGGCCTTCGAGGAGCGTGCCGGGGTCGGCCTGGGCCGCGAGGACGGTCGGCGCGACGCGGCGCAGGCGCAGAGACGCGGACCGCTTGTCCGCCATGATCTCGCCGAGCACGGCGTCGTCGTCGCACCGTACGTACGCGGAGGCCGCGCCGATCCGCAGGTGGCCGTGGCGGCGGGCGACGTCGTCGATGAGGTAGGCGAGGGGCTGCGGGACGGGGGTCCGGGAGTGTTCGGTGAGGAAGGCTTGCAGGTCGGATGCGGTGCGGCCGGAGTCGAGTGCGCGGCGGACGGAGCCGGGGGTGAAGCGGTAGACCGTGGCGCCGCCCTTCGACTCGATGTCGGCGAGGACGGAGAGGGCGTCGGCGAGGGGGCGTTCCAGGGGGCCGGGTGCCACCGCGGTGAGGTCGGCCTGGAGGAGGACGTGGCTGAGGGGTTCGGGGAGCAGGGGCGCAAGGAGCTTCGCGGCGCGGGCGGTTTCGGGGCTCTGCCCCGGACCCCGCGGGCTCTCGTCCAAGTGCGGGGCTTGAAAAGCCTGCTCAATCGCCGCAGGGGCTTGATGGTCGAGCAGCGCCCGGCCGTGCGCGGAGAGCGCTCCGCGGCCTGTGATGCCGAGGAGTTCGGATTCGGTGAGGGTCCAGTGGGCGAGGCGGGTGCGGAGGTCGAGGGTGGCGGGGGAGGAGGAAGAGGGGCGCGCAGCGCCTTCGTTGGAAGGGCGGTGGTGGGAGACGGGCGGGCGTTCCCAGGTGAGGCGTTCGATCACCGAGTCGGGCTCGGGGGAGGTGCCCTCCGGCAGTTCGTCGCGCAGCAGGGCGAGGACCCGGGCCCGTACTTCGGGAGCCGCGGAACGGTCCAGGTGCGGGCCGAGGGCGGACAGCGTCCTGTCCTTGCCGTCACGGCCGCCCACCAGGCCCGCCGTGCGCGTCGCGGGCAGCCACGCCGCCGCGAGCCGCTGCCAGCGCTCCGCGGGCGGCAGCAGCACCCACTCGTCGTACGCGGGCGTCGCGGCGTAGCGCTCGTCGGCCTCGCCGTCGGGGGCCAACAGGCCTGCCGCGTAGGCGAGTTCGACCCAGAAGGCGGCGGTCTGCTCGGTGCTGTCGAGGGCGACGGCGGTGCGCTTGAGGTCGCGGACGCTGAGGCCGCCCGCGCGGAGCACGGCGGGCCCGCCCTCGTCCCAGTCCTTCAGTAGCTCCTCGACGGTCGTCACCGCCGTGTACGCCTCGGCGGCCGCCGCCGCGTTCACAACCTGTGGACGGTGCGCCGCCTTCTCCCGCAGGGGCGGTGCGAGCGGTTCGAGCGTGCGGTGGGCGCGGCGGCCGCGCAGGTGCAGCGCCGTCTCGCGAGGCAGCACCACGGTGCCGGGGTTGGTCGGCACGAGCAGGCCGCGGTCGAGCAACCACCGCAGGTGCGCCGCCGGTTGGGCCGTGACCTGGCCGTACGGCGGGCCCCAGACCAGCCGGTTCAGCACGTCGATGGACTCGGTCGGCGCCTCGTCGAGCAGTGCCGACATACGGGTCGGGTCGGTGAAGAGGGCGGTGAGCGCGGCCACGGCGGAGACCGGATCGTGCGTCGACGGCAGGCCCGCCGCCGCGACGATCTCCTGCACGCGTCCCGGCGACATCCCGGCCGTGGCCTCGGCGACGGTGGGGCCGAGCCCGGTCGGGGACGGGTGCTGGGGGGTGGGGGCGAGCAGTTCGCGGGCGGTGCGGACGAGGCGCAGCTGGTCGTCGCCGCCCCAGGCGAGGGCCTGGCGGCGGAGGGTGGCGACGGCGCGGGGGAGCGCGGCGGCGGAGTCCTCGCCAGGGAGGAGGGATTCCAGCGTTTCGTACGTCGTCGGGTCCGGGGCCACGGCGAGGGCCTGCGCCACCTGCTGGGTGTAGCGGTCCAGGCGCTCGAGGGCGCGGATGACGGAGGCGCGGGTGCCGGCGCGGGTGGCGAGCTGCGTCATGTCGTTCGGCACGGGGCCGAGCAGATCGGGGCGGGTGCGCAGGAGCGCTGCGAGGGATCCGTCGTCGCGTGCGCGGAGCGCTTCCGCGAGGGAGCGGGGTGCTGCCGCGGTCGTCTGCTCGTCGCTGCTCATCCCACCCACGTTAGCGGCCTTCACCCCCCGCACCGGCGTTACGCCCTCGGGGCTCCGCCCCGGACCCCGCGCCTCAATCGCCGGCGGGGCTGGAAAGGCCGCCTCAAACGCCGGCGGGGCTGGAAAGATCGCCTCAATCGCCGGCGGGGCTTGATAGATCAAG
>NZ_JBEOVM010000107.1:0-21989 GCF_040295505.1 Streptomyces sp. NPDC002790
GGGGGTTTTGGGGGGTTTAATCCCTTGTGCCCCCCCCGCGCCCTTGATCTACGTGCTTGTCTCCCGGCGCGGCGCCCCCCCCCCCCCCCCCCCCCCCCCCCACGCCCCCGTCCGCGTCGCGGAACACCTGGGCGACGCGGAGGAAGGAATCGCCGGGGGAGCGGCGCAGGGCCGCGGCGTCGGCTTCGTCGAGTCCGGCGACGGCGATGTGCGCGTCACTGGAAGCGCGGACCCGGCCCGCCGCGGCGAGCGTCTGGTCGAGGGAGCCGCCGTCGAGCCCGCGCTCGACCAGATCGGCCAGCGGCCCGACGGCGGGCACCCGGCTGAACTCCAGGGAGACACCGTGCCCGTCGGACAGCCGGCGTACGCGGTCGAGGGCGATGAACTCCGGGTTTTCCAGGCGGAGTTCGGCGGCGAGTGCCGCATCCTGTATCCGCTCGAAGCGCAGCGTCCGCGTCGTCAGCTCGGTGCCCTGCGCCGCCAGCGCCCTGGTCCAGCCGAGATGCTGGTCGAGCGGGGCGCCGTCGAACGTGACGAGCGAGCCGATCCCGGCGTGCGTCTCGATGAGCCCCTGCTCGCCGAGGACGCCGAGGGCCTGCCGCACGGTCGTCCGGCTGACCCCGAACCGCTCCCGCAGCGCGTGCTCACCGGGCAGCTTGCTGCCGTCGGCGTGCACGCCCGTACGGATCTCCTCGGCGAGGACGTGGGCGATGCGATGATGCTTGTGAACCTGTCCAGGCATGTCTAGAAGGTAAGCACGAAGAAGCCGACCTGTCTACACCTGTCCAGTGTCGACTCGGCCGGCTTCTTCGGCGCCCCGGCGTGTGGAGCTACTTCTTCTCCGCGACCCTCGACCGGTGCGACATCCACGCCGCGACCAGCGCGCCCGACACGTTGTGCCAGACCGAGAACACGGCGGCGGGCAGTGCGGCCAGCGGGCTGAAGTGGGCCGTGGCCAGGGAGGCCGCGAGGCCCGAGTTCTGCATGCCGACCTCGAAGGCCATGGCGCGCGACGCGGGCTTGCCGAGCCGGCCGAGCTTGCCCGCGCCATAGCCGAGCGCGAGGCCGAGACCGTTGTGCAGCACCACGGCGACCATGACGAGGGCGGCGGCCGACTTGATGGCGTCGGCGCTGCCCGCCACGACCACGGCCACGATCACGGCGATGGTCAGCGCGGACAGCCACGGCAGGACCTTGAGCAGCCGGTCGACGTACCGGCCGAGCACGAGCCGCACGACCAGGCCCGCGATCACCGGGAGCAGCACGGTCTTCAGGATGTCCGTCATCATCGAGCCGGCGTCCACCGGCAGGTACGCGCCCGCGAGCAGCAGCGTCAGCGGAGGCGTGATCAGCGGCGCGAGCACCGTGGAGACGGTCGCGACAGACACCGAGAGGGCGACGTCGCCGCGCGCGAGATACGTCACGACGTTGGACGCGGTGCCGCTGGGCGCGCAGCCGACGAGGATGACACCGGCCGCCAACTGCGGGGACAGGCCGAGCGCGTGGGCGATCGCCCAGCCGAGCCCCGGCATGATCACGTAGTGCGCGACGAGGCCGAGTCCGACGGCCCAGGGCCGCTGCGCGACGCCCTTGAAGTCCGCGAGGGTCATGGTGAGGCCCATGCAGAACATCACGACGCCCAGCAGGTAGGGCACGTTGGGGCCCCAGTCGGCGAACGTGGCGGGAGAGGCGAGCCCCCACGCGCCCGCGACGAGGACGAGCACGGGGAAGACGGTGACCGCGAGCCGGGCGGCGCGGCCGGTGGCCCCGCTCTCCGCGGCTGCCCCGGCGGCGGTCTCGGCCGTGTCCTCGGCGGCGGGCTCCGCCGCGGGGGAGGTGGGGGACGTCTGTTCGGATTCGCTTCGCACCGGGCGATGCAACGCCTCGGCGGCGAACCCACGCAACCCCGTCTCGTTATGTGGTCCCTACACGAGAGCCGGTACGGGCATAAGTGCCCATATCCGCATACCTATCGGTACCAAGCGATTTCAATACCTGGTGATCGCCGTCGCCCCGCCCGCCGTCCCGATCGCGATGTGCGGCGACCGCTCGGGGTGCGCCCAGGTCAGGATGCGGCGCATGGCGTCCTTCGGTACGGATACGCAGCCGGCCGTGGCCCCGCGCCCGTTGACGTGCAGGAAGATTCCGGCCCCGCGGCCGTGCACGGGGCGGTGGTAGTTGAAGCCGACCACGAGCGCGTGCGCGTACTGCGTCGCGTAGTCGGCGAGGTGCTCGGACTCGGCGGCGCGGCAGTCGCGGGGGCGCGGCTCGGTCCAGCGGTTGTACGAGCGGGACGCGTTGTCCTGGCACCACCAGGAGTCGCCGTGCACGCGCCGGTATGTCGTCGTGGTCCCCGCCGGCGCCGCCTTGACGCCGAACGCGAAGGGCAGGTCGTAGAGGCCGGTCGGCGTCGTGTTGGTGCTCTGCCTGCGCTTGCTCCCCGCCACGAGCCCCTTCGCCCCGAACCGCGCGGGCGCCGAACCGGCCTTCACCCAGCCGCCGTTCGCGCCCCGGTCCCACCAGGTGACGGTGCCGGTGGTCGAGGACGTCCGGGGCGCCTCGGCGGTGATCAGCTGACGGCCGCCGCCCGTGTCCGCCATGCGGGCGGGCAGTGGAGCGGCGGCGGAGACGGAGGCGGAGGGGGCCGCACCGAGGGCGGCACAGGCGGCGACGGCGGTGGCGATACCTGCTCGAAAGGGGCGCATGGGTCAGAACGTAGCGGGCGGCAGCGGCAACGGCAGCCCGGGCAGGCCGTCCAGGCTCTTCGCGATGTACTCCTTCTTCTGGAAGTACGCGTCGAGCCCCGCGTCGTCCTCGCGCTCGAAGCGCCTGCCGTGCAGGTCACGGTCCTCGTCGTACGTCATGAAGGGCACGGCGTAGCCGCAGGTGTCGCGGATGTGCTCGGCGTGCACGACGATGATCGCGCGCAGGCCGTTGCGGGTCGGGTCGATGTCCGGGAAGCGGCCGACCAGCTCGGCGAAGCGCGGGTCGTCGCGGAACACGGGCTCGCCGCGACCGTGCACCCGGACGATGTTCGGCGGGCCCTGGAACGCGCACCACATCAGCGTGATCCGGCCGTTCTCGCGCAGGTGGGCGATGGTCTCCGCGTTGGACCCCGCGAAGTCCAGGTAGGCGACGGTCCGTTCGTCGAGCACGGCGAAGGAACCCTTGAGGCCCTTGGGGGAGAGGTTGACCGTTCCGTCGTCGGAGAGCGGAGCGGTGGCGGTGAAGAACATCGGCTGGTCCTCGATGAACGTGCGCAGCCGACCCTCTATGCGTTCATGACTTTTTCCCATACCGGGATGATGCCGCTGTCGGCGGCCCCTGAGGCACCCGTAAGTGCGATTGACGAAACATGCAGGACCCTGCATAATCATGCACAGCGACAAACGCACCGGCATTCAGATCCACCGGCCCGAGGAGCAGAGCACGTGAGCAGCAACACCGGCGATGTCCGCCTCTGGGGCGGCCGGTTCGCCGACGGCCCGGCCGAGGCCCTGGCGAAACTCTCCGCCTCCGTCCACTTCGACTGGCGCCTCGCCCCCTACGACATCGCGGGCTCCCGTGCCCACGCACGCGTGCTCAACAAGGCGGGACTGCTCACCGAGGACGAGCTGACCCGCATGATCGCCGGCCTCGACCGGCTGGAGACGGACGTCGAGGGCGGCACCTTCGTCGGCACGATCGCCGACGAGGACGTGCACACGGCCCTCGAGCGCGGCCTCCTCGAGCGCCTCGGCCCGGACCTCGGCGGCAAGCTGCGCGCGGGCCGCTCGCGCAACGACCAGGTGGCGACGCTCTTCCGGATGTACCTGCGGGACGAGGCCCGGGCCATCGGCGGCCTGATCGCCGACCTCCAGGAGGCCCTCGTCGGCCTCGCGGATGCGCACGCCGACGTCGCGATGCCGGGTCGTACGCACCTCCAGCACGCCCAGCCGGTGCTCTTCGCCCACCACGTCCTGGCGCACGTCCAGGCCCTGTCCCGGGACGCGGAGCGGCTGCGCCAGTGGGACGAGCGGACGGCGGTCTCGCCGTACGGCTCCGGTGCCCTGGCCGGCAGCAGCCTCGGCCTCGACCCGGAGGCGGTGGCGCGGGACCTCGGCTTCGAGCACGGCAGCTCCGCCAACTCCATCGACGGCACGGCCTCCCGCGACTTCGTCGCCGAGTTCACCTTCATCACCGCGATGATCGGCGTGAACCTCTCGCGGATCGCCGAGGAGGTCATCCTGTGGAACACGAAGGAGTTCTCCTTCGTCACGCTCCACGACGCCTTCTCCACCGGCTCGTCGATCATGCCGCAGAAGAAGAACCCGGACATCGCGGAGCTGGCGCGCGGCAAGTCGGGCCGCCTCATCGGCAACCTCACGGGCCTGATGGCGACGCTCAAGGCGCTGCCGCTCGCGTACAACCGTGACCTCCAGGAGGACAAGGAGCCGGTCTTCGACTCCTGCGACCAACTCCGGCTTCTGCTCCCGGCGTTCACCGGCATGATGGCCACCCTCACGGTCAACCGGGAGCGCATGGAGGAGCTGGCCCCGGCCGGCTTCTCGCTCGCCACGGACATCGCCGAGTGGCTCGTCAAGCAGGGCGTGCCGTTCCGCGTCGCGCACGATGTCGCGGGCGAGTGCGTCAAGGTCGCCGAGGCGGAGGGCAAGGAGCTCGACGGCCTCACGGACGGGCAGTTCGCCAAGATCTCCGAGCACCTCACGCCCGAGGTGCGCACGGTGCTCAACGTTCCGGGCGCCCTGGCCTCCCGCTCGGGCCGCGGGGGCACGGCGCCGAGTGCGGTCGCCGTCCAGCTCGCCGAGGTCAAGCAGGACCTGACGGTGCAGCGCGGCTGGGCCGACGCGAAGAAGTAGCCGCAGCACACGGAGAGGCCCGGTTCGCCCGTAAGGGGTGAACCGGGCCTCTCCGTCTGTATGTCAGCGGCGTGCCCGCGCGCCGCCTCCGTAGCTCGACAGGTCGAGCAGCAGACCGATGAGGATGACGATCCAGCCGATCCCGCGGACGCCGACCACGGGCGCGTACGCGAGGACATAGCCCAGGGTCGTCCACGGCAGCAGGACCAGGCCGATGAGCGGCAGCAGGACACCGCTGAAGGCGCGGTCCACAAGGTTGGTGAACAGCCACGCGATCACCAGGGCCACGCGTGGCCCGATGGCGGCCATCGCCGCGAAGATGCAGCACCCCATGCCGGTACCTCCCGAGAGTCGGACGTCCCGACAGTCGTAGCACCGCGTGGAGGGGGAGACCACTGGAGACGACCGAGCCTCGGGTGAGACAGGAGTGTCTCACCTGAGGTATTCTCGTCTCATGCCAGTCGATCGCGCTCAGGTACTGCACAGCGCCGCCGCCCTGCTGACCCGCAAGTCAACGGCCACCATGGACGAGGTGGCGCGGGCCGCCGGCATCAGTCGCGCGACCCTGCACCGCCAGTTCGCGGGCAGGGACGCGCTGGTCCGCGCGCTGGAGGAGCTCGGCCTCGCCGAGTGCGAAGCGGCGCTCGACCGCGCCGGGCTCGCCGAGGGGCGGGCCGCCGACACGCTGCGCGCCCTCGTCCGCGAACTCGAACCGGCGGCGCCGCTGCTCGCCTTCCTCGTCACGGAGAACCAGCTCTTCGAGGGCGAGCAGCAGAACGCGGGCTGGGCCCGTCTGGACGCCCGCATCGAAGCACTGTTCCGACGCGGGCAGGAGACGGGCGAGTTCCGGATCGATCTGACACCCGCCTGGTTGACCGAGGCGCTCTACGGCCTCATCGGCAGCGGCGCCTGGGCGGTACAGGACGGCCGCGTCGCGGTAAAGGACTTCCAATACATGATCGTCGAGCTGCTGCTCGGCGGCGCACTACGGAGAGTGGAACCATGACCAGCACACCACAGCGCACTCCTGCGGCGGAGGTGGTGGCCTCCCGTCCCGCGCGGTGGCTCGCCCTCTCCGTCCTCGTGCTGGCCGTGCTGCTCGTCGCCGTCGACGCGACCGTCCTCGGCCTCGCGACCCCGTACATCAGCGAGGACCTGAAGCCCTCCGGCACCCAGCTGCTCTGGATCGGCGACGTCTACTCGTTCGTCATCGCCGGACTGCTCGTCTCGATGGGCAGCCTCGGTGACCGCATCGGCCGCAAGAAGCTGCTCCTCGTGGGTGCGGTCGCCTTCGGCACGGTCTCCGTCCTCAACGCGTACGCGACGACGCCCGAGCTGATGATCCTGGCGCGCGCCCTGCTGGGCGTCGCGGGCGCGACCCTCATGCCCTCCACGCTGGCCCTGATCCGCAACATCTTCCACGACCCGCGCGAGCGTTCCCTGGCCATCGGCATCTGGGGCGCCATGGCCTCCGCGGGTGCGGCGGTCGGCCCTGTCGTCGGCGGCTTCCTCCTCGAACACTTCTGGTGGGGCTCGGTCTTCCTGATCAACCTGCCCGTGATGGCGATCCTGGTGGTCGTCGGCGCGAAGCTCATCCCCGAGTCGAAGAACCCGGTGCCGGGGCCGTGGGACCTGCTGAGCGTGGTGCTGTCCCTCGTCGGCATGATCGGTGTCGTCTACTCGGTGAAGGAGGCGGCGGCGCACGGCTTCGGTCTCGCCGTGGCGGCGTCGCCAGTGCTCGGCGTGGCGGCGCTCTTGTGGTTCGTACGCCGCCAACTCACGCTTCAGGCGCCGCTGTTGAACATGCACCTGTTCCGCAACCGCGGCTTCTCGGGCGCGGTCCTCGCCGACCTGCTGACGATTCTGGGCTTGGCCGGGCTGGTCTTCTTCCTCTCCCAGTTCCTGCAACTGGTGCAGGGGCGTGCGCCGTTCGAGGCCGGGCTCGCCGAACTCCCCGCCGCTGTGGGGGCGGTGGCGGCCGGACTGGTCGCCGGTACGGTGGCGCGCCGCTTCTCGGTACGTTCCGTGGTCGCGGGCGGGCTCGCGGCGGTGGGCCTGGCCCTCGCCGCGCTCACGACGCTGAGCCAGTCGACCGGATACCCGCTGCTTGGCGTGGTGCTGCTCGTCGTCGGCGTCGGCGCGGGCTTCTCGTTCACGGTGACGGCCGACGTGATCCTGTCCAGCGTGCCCAAGGAGCAGGCGGGCGCGGCGTCGGCGGTGTCCGAGACGGCGTACGAGCTCGGTACGGCGCTCGGTATCGCGCTGCTCGGCTCGATCGTGACGGGCGTCTACTCGGGGTTCACGGTGCCGGCGGGTACGCCCGAGGATGTCGCGGTGGCTGCGCACGATTCGCTCGGCGGGGCGGTCGAGGCGGCGAGTGGCCTGCCGGCCGGGCAGGGGGACGCGCTTCTCGCCGGGGCGCAGTCGGCCTTCGTGGACGGGCTCCAACTGGCGGCGGGTATCGGAGCGGGGGTGCTGCTGGCCACGTCGGTGGCGGCGTGGTTCCTCCTCCGCGGCCAACACCTGGAACAGTGACCCGTCCCCCGGCCCCGGGGCTCCGCCCCGCGCCCCGCGGGCTCTCGTCCAAAGTGCGGGGCTTGAAAGGCCGGGGCTCCGCCCCGTACCCCGCGCCTCAATCGCCGGCGGGGCTTGATAGGCCCACCCGCCCCTCCGGGGGCGTCGGCCCGGCGCATTTGGAGCCCCTGCGGCGATTGAGCAGCGGGGTCCGGGGCGGAGCCCCGTGAGCGGAGGACGGCGCAGCAGAAGGAAGGCCCGGTCGACCGAAAGAACTCGGTCGGCCGGGCCTACGCACCCGTAAGCGCGGCTACGCCGCCTTCGCCTTCGAGGCGTACATGTCCACGTACTCCTGACCCGAGAGCCGCATCACCTCGGTCATGACCGAGTCCGTCACGGCCCGCAGCACGTACCGGTCGCGCCCCATCCCGTCGTAGCGGGAGAACTCCATCGGCTCACCGAACCGCACGGTCACCTTGCCCGGCCGCGGAATCCCCGACCCCCCGGGCTGCAACTTGTCCGTGCCGATCATGGCGAAGGGGACGACGGGCGCACCCGTCATCAACGTCAGACGGGCGATACCGGTCCGGCCGCGGTACAGGCGGCCGTCGGGGGAGCGCGTGCCCTCGGGATAGATCCCGAAGATGTTGCCCTCCTCCAGGATGCGGCGGCCCGTCATCAGCGCGGCCACACCACCGTTCGCCCCGTCGCGGTCGACCGGGATCATGCCGACCCCGGTGAAGAACCACGCCATGAGGCGGCCCTTGAGGGACTTGCCGGTGACGTACTCGTCCTTGCCGATGAAGAAGACCTGCCGGTCACAGACGAGCGGCAGCAGCATCGAGTCGATGAACGTCAGGTGGTTGCCCGCCAGAATGACGGGACCGTTCCCCGGAATCTTCTCTGCGCCTTCCACACGTAGGCGGAACATCAGGCGCATGATCGGACCGAGCACTGCCTTGATGAGCGCGAAGCGGGACAACGAGCCCTCCGATGTCAAGGAATGAGCAGGGATGGATACCTGTTTTGGACTGAGGAGTCTGTGCAGGTGAGGACGATACTCGCGGACGAGTACCCGTTGCACATCGGGTTCACGGACTGGATACGCGGAGTTGACCGAAGTTCGTGCCCCATTGATGTGCCGGCAACGCCCGGATGCCACGCCGCATCACCCTGACGTTCTGTCCAGGGTCTCCCACTCGCCACTTCCCCACCCATACGATCGATCTCGCTTTGACAGGTGCAAGGCAGTATTTCGTGGGAGGAGTGCTTCATGGGGAACAAGGGGAACGAGAAGTCACAGGCCGCGCAGGGGGCGCAGCAGCCACGGACCATGGCGGCGCTCGGCCGGCGCTCGCTGCTCGGCGCGGCGGCCCTCGGCGCGAGCGCGACGGCACTCGGGGCGGCAGGAACGGCGAGAGCCGCCGACAGAGAGAGTGGCGCGAATAACATGAACAAGGGCCTCGCGGGCCTCCCCGTGCCCACGGTCATCGCGCACCGCGGCACCAGCGGCTACCGGCCGGAGCACACCCTCGGCTCGTACCAGCTGGCGCTCGACATGGGCGCGCACATCATCGAGGCGGGCGACCTCTGCCCGACCAAGGACGGACATCTTGTATGCCGTCACGAACCGGAAATCGGCGGCACGACCGATGTGTCCGCGCACCCCGAGTTCGCCGGCCGCAAGACGACGAAGAGCCTCGACGGGGTGGCCACCACCGGCTGGTTCACCGAGGACTTCACGCTCGCCGAGCTGAAGACGCTGCGGGCCAAGGAGCGCATCCCGGGCACCCGCCAGCACAACACGCTCTACGACGGCCGCTGGGAGATCCCCACCTTCGAGGAGGTCCTGCGCTGGCGCGCCGAGCAGAGCAAGAAGCTCGGCCGCGAGGTCTGGATCTACCCGGAGCTCAAGCACCCCACCTACTTCCGCAAGCAGAACCTCGCCCTGGAGGAGCGCCTCGCCAAGGTGCTGCGGGCGCACGGGCTGCACCGGAAGAACTCGCCCGTCATCATCCAGTCCTTCGAGCCGACGAGCATCGAGCGCATGAACAAGCTGGTCGCCAACCCGCTCGCCGTGCTGCTTTCGACGGCCAACTCCCACCCGTACGACTTCGTGGACATCGGCGACCCGCGCACCGTCGCCGACCTGATCACGCCCAAGGGGCTCGCGGAGATCGCGACGTACGCGAACGGCATCGGCCCGACCCTCGACCTGATCATCCCGAAGGACGCGAACGGCAAGCTGACCCAGCCCACGACCCTGGTCAGGGACGCGCACAAGGCGGGCCTCGTCCTGCACCCCTACACGATGCGCAACGAGAACACCTTCCTGCCCGCCGACTTCAAGAAGGGCACGGACCCGAACGCGTACGGCGACGCGTTCGGCGCCTTCAAGGCGTACTACGAGACCGGTATCGACGGCCTCTTCTCGGACAACTGCGACACGGCGCTCCTCGCCCGCGAGGATTTCGTCAACGGGTGACCCCAGCAAGCCGGTTGGAGTGAGACCCGGCCGCCCCGGCAACCGTCGCCGGGGCGGCCCCGTCCCGCCGTACATGACGTACGACACCGTGATCGAACCCCTGCGTCCCCTCCTCGCGGCCGAGGTCCGAGCCGAACTCCCGGGCACCGCCGGCGACCAGGGCGACCTCGAACAGGCCGTCTGGGTCCGCCTCCTGGAACACCTCGCCGCCCAGGGCGCTCCGGACAACCCCGCCGCCTGGCTCCGCGACGCGGTCGGCGCCGAGGCCCGCCTCCAGCGGAGTACGGCACTGCGCGAGCTGCCGTACGGACTGCGGCCCGCCGCCGACCCGGACGCCGTCGACCCCGAATGCCGCGCGCTCGCCGACGAACGTGACCGGGCGCTGCGCAGCGCGGTACGCCGATTGCCCGGACGCTGCCCACGCCTCATCGCTGCGCTGCTGTCCCCGCACGACCTCACTTACCGTGAGATCGCGGGTGAGTTGGGTATCTCACAGGGCAGCCTTGGGCCGGAACGTTCCAGATGTCTGGGTTGCCTGCGCAGAATCCTGCCCTCCGAGGTTGCGCGCGCGGCCCGTCGGGGAAAAGGGTGAAGGACAACTGGCGAACAGGTGAGCGGGAGGCGTGCACACATGGGCATGAGCGTGACCATCACTGCGGCGACCGAAGCGGATGCCGAGCAGATCCTCAAGCTGCAGTACCTCTGCTACCAGAGCGAGGCACAGCTCTACGGGGACTACTCGATCGAACCGCTCACACAGTCCCTGACCTCGATCAGGGCCGAACTCGACAGCGGCACCGTGCTCGTGGCGCGCCTCGGCGACGAGGTGGTGGCGTCCGTGCGCGGCACCGTCGACACCGACGGCACGGCGCACATCAACAAGCTGATCGTCCACCCGCGTATGCAGCGGCACGGCCTGGGCGGCCGGCTCCTGACCGCCGTGGAGGGCCAGTTGGGCGCCGCGGGCACGGCCAAGCGCTTCCAGTTGTTCACCGGCCACCGCAGCGATCACAACCTGCGCCTGTACCGCCAGCACGGCTACGCGCCCGTGTCGACCGAGCGCGTGGACGAGCGGCTCACGCTGGTGACGCTGGCCAAGGACACCGAGGCGAACGCGTTCGCGGCGAGCGCCTGAGCCGGACGGTCAGCCCTCCGACTGCTGCCGCTGCGGCACACCCTTGCGCAGCCGGTACATCGCGCTCAGCGGCAGCAGGACCGGGATGAACAGATAGCCCACCCCGAAGTCCGACCACACGGTCGCGTCCGGGAACGCGGACGGCTCCACCAGCGTCCACGTACCGACGATCAGCACACCCGCCAACTCCAGGGCGCAGCACACGAACGCGGCCCTGCGCGCCGTCTCCCCGCCGCGCACCAGCGAGTACGTGATGAAGGCGTACACGAGTCCCGCCACCGCCGACAGCGAGTACGCCAGCGGCGCCTTGTCGAACTCGGTGGAGATCTGCACCGCCGAGCGCGACACGGCCCCGACGACCATCACGCCGTAGAGCCACACGAGCAGCATGCCGGGCCCGCTGATGAGACGGCTCCGCTTGGCTTCCTTCTTCGCGGCGGTCACAGCCACCTCAGCCTCCCCAGATGTCAAAGAGCCGGACCTCGAGAACGGCGAGCACGACGCCGCCCGCGGCGACCGTCACCGAACCCCAGCGGGTGCGCTCCGCGAGCGACATGAAGCCCGCCGCCGGCACGCAGGCGAACGCCCCGATCAAATACGCGACGAAGATCGTCGTGCCCTGGTCCGGCTTGTCGCCCCGTGCGAGCGCGACGACCCCGACCACCAGCTGCGCCAGCGCGAGCACCGACACCACGGCCATCCCGATGAAGTGCCAGTCCTTGGTCGGCTGGTCGCGGTACGCGGCGAACCCGCACCAGGCCGCGAGCGCCAACGCGGCGAGACCCGTCACCAGGGTCAGGGCATCAAGCATGGCCGTGAGCCTATTACGGGCCAAAAGACCTGATGCGCTCGACCCCAGGGTCACCCGTACCCTCGGGTTACATGAAGATCACCGCTGACGCCCTGCTGTTCGACAACGACGGAACCCTGCTCTCGTCGATGGAGTCGGTGTACCGCTGCTGGACCCGCTGGGCCGAGGAGTACGGGATCACCGCCGAGGCCTTCGCCGCCGTTGAGCTGCACGGCCGCCCCGCCGCCGAGATCGCCGCCGATCTGCTGCCCGCCGAGAAGGTCCCGGGCGCCGTCGCCCGCATCGAGGAACTCGAGGTCGAGGACGTGCCCAATGGCGGCACCCACGTCCTGCCCGGCACGCTCGACCTGCTCACGTCGCTCCCCGACGAGCGCTGGGCCGTCGTCACCTCCGCCACCCGCCGGCTTGCCGAGGCGCGGCTCGCGGCCGTCGGGATCAAGACGCCGCTGCTGATCGCCGCGGACGACATCACGCACGGCAAGCCCAACCCCGAGCCGTTCCTGCTCGCCGCGGGGAAGCTGGGCGTGGACCCGGAGCGCTGCGTCGTCTTCGAGGACGCCCCGGCTGGTCTCACCGCGGGCCGCGTCGGCGGCATGAAGACCGTGGCGTTGACCACAACGCACGAGGCGGACGAGCTCTCCGCGGACGTCGTGGTGAAGGACCTCTCCGCGGTGTCCGCGCAGGTCACGGACGCGGGCGTGGAGATCACCGCCGCGCTCTGACCCGCCTTGAACGATCGGCCCCTGCTGTCCGGATACCGGACGGCGGGGGCCTCTCGCGTCCTCACGTCTGCTTTACTTGCCGACATGACCACGACGAGCAGCCGCACCCTTGCGACCGAGGCGACGATGACGCCCGGTACTGCTTGTATGTGTCGAATGTGCGCCTTCTGAGGGCCCCACGACGCCTGCTCTCGCGCCCCGAAGCGAGACCCGCGCGCCCTGTTCCGTAGGGAGTGACTCCGCAGGGAGAAACCGTCCGCCTACGTGACCGGGCCCGCCCCGCGCACAGCTTCTCCTCACGGGTTCATCCGCCTCTGCGAGACCTGTCGCGCGCCCGGAAACTTCGCAAGTTCCCGACCGAATGCCCCGTGCCCGGCGCCACCCGTGCCGCGCACTCGACAGCTACGGAAACCCACGTGATCACCACCCAGGGCCTCACCAAGGTCTACCGCTCGCGCGGCCGAGAGGTCACCGCCCTCGACGGCGTCGATCTGCACGTGCGCGAAGGCGAGGTGTACGGCGTCATCGGACAGTCAGGCGCCGGCAAGTCCTCCCTGATCCGCTGCGTGAACCTGCTGGAGCGTCCGACCTCCGGCACCGTGACCGTCGCAGGACAGGACCTCACCGCCCTCGTCGGCCGCGGCTCGCGCGCGGGCAAGGAACTGCGCGCGGCACGCAGCCGTATCGGCATGGTCTTCCAGCACTTCAACCTGCTGTCCTCGCGCACCGTGCAGGACAACATCGAGCTGCCGCTCGAGATCCTCGGCAAGTCGGGGAAGGAACGTTCCACCAAGGCGCTGGAACTGCTCGACCTCGTCGGCCTCGCCGACAAGGCCACGTCCTACCCCGCCCAGCTCTCCGGCGGCCAGAAGCAGCGCGTCGGCATCGCCCGCGCGCTCGCAGGCGACCCGAAGGTGCTGCTCTCCGACGAGGCGACCAGCGCCCTCGACCCGGAGACCACCCGCTCGATCCTCCAGCTGCTTCGCGACCTCAACCGGCAGCTCGGCCTGACCGTGCTGCTCATCACGCACGAAATGGACGTCGTCAAGACCGTCTGCGACTCCGCCGCCCTGATGGAGCGCGGGCAGATTGTCGAGTCCGGCACCGTCAGCGAGCTCCTCGCGACGCCCGGCTCCGAGCTCGCCTCCGCGCTCTTCCCGGTCAGTGGCGAGGCCTCCGGCGACGACCGCACCGTCATCGACGTCACCTTCCACGGCGAGTCGACGACCCAGCCGGTCATCTCGCAGCTCTCCCGCACCTACAACGTCGACATCTCGATCCTCGGCGCCGCGATGGACACCGTCGCGGGCAAGCAGGTCGGCCGCATGCGCATCGAACTGCCCGGCCGCTACGACGACAACGTCGTGCCGATCGGCTTCCTGCGCGAACAGGGCCTCCAGGTCGACGTCCAGGGCGCAGCGCCCGCCGCTCTGCTGAAGGAAGGTGTCACCAAGTGACCTGGTCGGAGATGCAGCCGCTGTTGTCCCAGGCGTGTTGGGACACCTTCTACATGGTCGGCTGGTCCACGCTGATCGCGATCGTCGTCGGCCTGCCGCTCGGCGTCCTGCTCGTCCTCACGGACCGCGGTGGACTGCTGCAGAACGCGTATCTGAACAAGGTCATCGGGCAGGTCGTGAACATCGTCCGCTCGATGCCGTTCATCATCCTGATGGTCGCCCTGATGGGCTTCACGCGCGCGGTCGTCGGCACCACCATCGGCCGTGAGGCCGCCATCGTGCCGCTGGCCATCGGTGCCATCCCGTTCTTCGCGCGGCTCGTCGAGACGTCCGTGCGTGAGGTCGACGGCGGCCTGATCGAGGCCGTCCAGTCGATGGGCGGCAACACCTGGACCGTCGTACGCAAGGTCCTCGTGCCCGAGTCGCTGCCCTCGCTGATCTCGGCGACCACCACGACGATCGTCGCGCTCATCGGCTACTCCGCCATGGCCGGCACGGTCGGCGCGGGCGGCCTCGGCGACATCGCCATCCGCTACGGCTACCAGCGCTTCGAGGCCAACCTGATGTGGATCACGGTGGCGATCCTCGCCGTCGTCATCTCCCTCATCCAGTTCGCGGGCGACAGCGGCGCCCGGGTCCTGCACCGCCGCGCGGGCAAGGGCGGCGACCCGATCCGCTTCAACCTCTTCGCCGGTCGCACTGCTGCCACCGCCACCAAGTCCGGCTGAATCGCCCCCTGTTCTCCCCGTCCTACCGGCGGGTTGCACCACTGATGGAAAGGCACTTTTCGTGCGTAACACCACCAAGATCACCGCAGCTGTCCTCGCCACCGGCGCTCTCACCCTGGGCCTGACGGCCTGCGGCTCCGACAAGGCCGACAGCGCAGGCTCCAAGGCCAAGGCCTCCGACCCGCTGGTCGTCGCCGCGACTCCTGTCCCGCACGCCGAGATCCTCGACTTCATCAAGAAGGACCTGGCGAAGAAGGAAGGCCTCAAGCTCGAGGTCAAGGAGTTCACCGACTACGTCACGCCGAACAACGCCACCGAGGACGGTTCGGTCGACGCCAACTACTTCCAGACGACTCCCTACCTGGAAGACTTCAACAAGAAGAACGGCACGCACCTCAAGTCGGTCGCCACCGTCCACCTGGAGCCGCTCGGCCTCTACTCGCAGAAGGCCAAGAAGCTCGACGGCCTCAAGAAGGGCGGCACCGTCGCCCTCCCGAACGACGCCGACAACGAGTCCCGCGCCCTGCGCTTCCTCGCCGCGAACGACCTGATCACCCTCAAGAAGGGCTCGGAGTCCGCCGCGACCCCGCAGGACATAGCGAAGAACCCGAAGAACCTCCAGTTCAAGGAGGTCGAGGCGGCGCAGACCCCGCGCTCCCTCAAGGACGTCGACGCCGCGGTGATCAACGGCAACTACGCGATCGGCGCGGACCTCAGCCCCGCCAAGGACGCCCTCGCCCTGGAGTCCACGAAGAACAACGAGTACAACAACGTGCTCGCCATCAAGGACGGCAACCAGGACGACCCGCGTATCAAGAAGCTTGCGAAGCTCCTGACCTCGCCCGAGGTGAAGAAGTTCATCGAGGACAAGTACAAGGGCTCGGTGCTCCCCTCCTTCTGACGGAGCCTCAGACCATCCCATGGGGGCCGCTCCTGGCAACAGGCGCGGCCCCCATGTGCAGTTACGTGCCTTCATGCTGCATGCTGGGCGCGGGGGTTCGGGGGGACCTCCGAAAAAACACAGGACGAGGCCCGACGCGAAGGTAGAAGGCCAAACCGAAGGTTACGGAGCGGCGCATGACGAACACCTTCCCCGAGATCTCCATCAGCACGGAGCGCTTGGTGCTGCGTCCGCTCGACGAGGACGACGTACCCGCGCTCGCGGAGATGATGAACGACGAGCTGGTCGCCGCGTGGACCGCGGTGCCGCAGCCGTTCACCGAGGAAGGCGCCCGCACCTGGACCTCCGAGGACGCGCCGAAGGAGCGGGAGTCCGGCGCCGGACTCACCCTCGCCGTCGCCGAGTTCCTCACCCAGCGGCTCGTCGGCGTCATCCAGCTGTCCAAGACCGACTGGCACGTGCGGTCCACCGAACTCTCGTACATCGTCGCCCCCTGGGCACGCGGCGAGGGCTACGCGTCCGAGGCCGCGCTCGCCACGGCCCAGTGGCTCTTCCGCGACCAGCGCCTGGAGCGCATCGAGCTGCGCACGGCCGCTGACAACACCGCCTCCCAGCAGGTCGCCCAGAAGATCGGCTGCATCAGCGAGGGCGTGCTGCGGGGCGCGTGCATAGCGCGTACGCGCACCGAGGACGGCGGCCTCGCCGAGGCCCGCACGGACTTCATCGTGTGGAGCCTGCTGCCCGAGGACCTGGAGGGTGTCACCGAGCAACTGGCGGAGGCCGGGGGTTTCACCGCCTTCTCGGACTGGAACTGACCTCACGGGCGGTCGAAAGGCCGGGCAGGTACGCTCACGGTGCCCCGGCCCCGGTGGCGCCATGATCCCCGTGCCGCATGGGCACATACGTACCCGAGCACACCCTGGAGACTGACGACGATGGCCGACCGGGTCACGGTGATCGGCTGGGACGGTTCGCCGCTGACGGACGCGGCCCGCTCGGCACTCGGCGCGGCCACGCTCGTGGCGGGCGCCGGGCACCACCTGGTGCTGCCCGAGGTGCCCGAGCGCGCCGAACGCGTCCGGCTCGGCAGCGTGGCCCTCGCCGCCCGCCGCATCGCGGGCCACCGCGGCACGGCCGTCGTGTTCGCGGACGGTGACCCCGGCTTCTTCGGCGTCGTACGCACCCTGCGCGCGCCCGAGTACGGCCTTGAGGTCGAGGTCGTACCCGCCGTGTCCTCGGTCGCCCAGGCGTTCGCCCGCGCGGGCATGCCATGGGACGACGCACAGGTGGTCGTCGCACACCGCCGCACCCTGCGACGCGCGGTGAATGTGTGCCGCGCCCACGCCAAGGTCGCCGTCCTCACCTCGCCGGGCGCGGGCCCCGCCGAACTGGGTCTGCTGCTGGAGGGCGTCCACCGCACCTTCGTCATCTGCGAGGAGCTCGGCACCGACCGCGAACAGGTCACCGTCGTCACCTCCGACAAGGCCGCCGACCACGCGTGGCGCGACCCCAATGTCGTCATCGTCATCGGGGGGCCCGTCACCGGCGCCCCGGGGAGCGGCAACTGGCTGGCAGGCGGCGACCCCGACGCGGGCCCGCGCGGCTGGGCGCTCCCGGCGGGGGAGTACGCGGGCCCCTTCGGTGAAGGCGAGACGGAACAACTCCGCTCCGCCCAACTCGCCCGCCTCGGGCCGCGCGCGGGCGACCTCGTGTGGGACATCGGCTGCGGCAGCGGAGCGTTCACGGCGGAGGCCGGGCGGTTCGGCTCCGCCGTCATCGCCGTCGACCGGAACGCCGACGCCTGCGCCCGCACCCTCGCCGTCGCCCGCCGCTTCGGCGTCCAGGTCCAGATCGTGAACGGCACCGCCCCGTACGCCCTCGAAGACCTCCCGGAGCCCGACGTCGTCCGCGTCGGGGGCGGGGGAGCGGCCGTCGTCTCGGCCGTCGCGGACCGGCGCCCCGCCCGGATCGTCACGCACGCCGCGACACGCGACGACGCCGAACTCATCGGCAGGGACCTGACGGAGCACGGATACGACGTCGAATGCGCCCTCCTGCAATCCGTCGAACTGGACACTCGCGCCTGGACGGAGAAGGAGCGGAACGTGGGGTTCCTCCTCTCCGGGCGGCTGCCCGTACGCCACCCGTGACCCTGGCGGCACGCCGCGCGCGGTAGGCTGACCGATCGTTGTACCGCACCGGGAAGTCGGTTTCTTCGTACGCCAATGTCCCGAAAACGCCCCACTTTTGAGGTGCGTGTGGTACGGCAGCGACCGGAGGACGCGCAACGTGGCGCAGTCCACAGAAGGCCATGGTCGAACTACGTTCCGTGGCCGCGGTCCGACCGGGACAATGCCTGTTGTCCGGAGCGGTTCGTGCCGCGCGGCGCGCACGCTCGTTCTTGTTGACGGGCGGTCGACGCGTCGCCCCCGGACAGCGAAACAGTGGATCGTGAAGCTGCTCGCAGTTCCGGCGGACGGCCGGGGGCGGCCAGGAAGTTCTCATTCGATGGGCGAGGGGTAGGCATGACCGACACCGGTCAAGTTCCGGGCGAAGGGCTGCCGGAGGATGCAGGCACGGCGGAGCCGCCGGGCGTTCCCGCACCCGGCGCGTACACCTACCTCGACCCCGCGGACGCCACGGCCGAGGAGGACGAGATCCTCCTGATGCCCGGTTCGCAGGGGGCCTGGGGCCAGCCGCAGGCGCAGTCGGCGGACCAGGGCCACAGCCAGGGGCAGGGCCAGCAGTACGCCCCGGCCCAGCCCCGGCGTCCGCTGCACATGGGTCCTGCTGTCCCCGACACCAACGGCAGCCCCGTCCGCTCGCTCGCCGACCGCGGCCCCGCCCAGCAGACCCCGATGCCGGCCCGCCAGTCGGGCCCGCCCACCACGGGACCGGAGTACCTGGACATTCCGCCGCAGGGCGCGGCCCCGTGGCAGCCGGCCCAGGCGCAGCAGCAGCCGCCGGCGGCCGCAGAAACGGTCGCTCCGCAGTACGCGCAGCCGGAAACGCCCGCGCACGCCCAGGAGTTCGCTCAGGTCGGCGCGTACGCCGCGCACGATCAGGGCCAGGGCGGCCACAGCTACCCGCAGCCGTCGGACTACGCGTCGTACGGCTATGCCCAGCAGCCCGCCGCGGACCAGACACTCGGCCAGTTCATCCCGGTGGACGGCATCGTCCCCACGACCCCGCACCTGGCGCCGACCCCGCCGCAGGCGATGGTGGTCCCCCCGCTCCCGGAGGAGCAGGACGCCGGGGCCGACCAGCCGGGTGCCGTGGGGCCGCAGGACGCCCCTGACGGGCAGACCGGCGCCGACCACGAGCCCGTGGCCGTGCAGCAGGCCCCCCACACGGAGCCCGGCAACGATCAGCAGAACGCTGCGGTGCAGCAGGCTGCCGCTGCCGAGCAGGAGGGCGCGACCACTGGTCAGGGCGCTGCGGACCAGCAGGGCGTACCCGGTCAGCAGGCCACCGGCGGCCGGCAAGTTGTTGACGACCACCACGTCGTGGCCGATCCGCAGGCCGCTGCCGATCAGCAGGTTGTTGGCGACGGGCAAGGTGTGGCCGACTCGCAGGTCGTCGCCGACCAGGAGGCAGCGGGCGACCCTCGCGTCGCGGCCGACTCGCAGGTCGCTGCCGGTCAGCAGGTTGTTGGCGGCGCGCAAGGTGTGGCCGACTCGCAGGTCGTCGCCGACCAGGAGGCAGTGGGCGACCCTCGCGTCGCGGCCGACTCGCAGGTCGCTGCCGGTCAGCAGGTTGTTGGCGACGCGCAAAGTGTGGCCGACTCGCAGGCCGCTACCGGTCAGCAAGTCGTAGGCGACGGGCAAGGTGTGGCCGACCAGGAAACCGCAGGCGACCACCACGTCGTGGCCGACCCGCAGGGTCCGCACGGCATGGCCGAACCCCAGCCCGCCGAACACACCGCTACCGGGTGGCAGGCCGTTGACGACCAGCAGGTCTCGTCCGGCCACCAGGCGGTGGCGGCCGATCACCAAGCCGTCGCCGACCACCAGGCGGTGGCGGCCGATCACCAAGCCGTCGCCGACCACCAAGCCGTGGCGGCCGATCACCAAGCCGTGCCATCCGGCCACCACCCCCTGCCCGACCAGCAGGCCGCAGCCGACCAGCAATCCGTCACCGGTGACCGCGGAATCGCCACCGGTGACCGCGGAATCGCCACCGGTGACCGCCGAATCGTTACCGGTGGTCGGCAATCCGCCCCCGGTGACCAGGTCGCCGCCCACGCCGTCACCGACCCGCAGGACCCGTACGCCATGGCCAACCAGCAGTCCGCAGAGCAGGCGCCCGCGGGTGACGAGGCAGTCGCCCCCGAGCACGTCACGGAGTGGGGCTCCCCGGGCCCCGAGTCCGCCGAGATCCCCCCGGAGGGCACCGCAAGCGTTCCCGCCCCGCGGGACGGCGACTCCGGCGCGCTCGCCGACACCGAGGACCCCGCGGAGCAGACCGTCACGCCCGCCGAGCTGACGGGCGAGCCCGAACACCTGACGTCGGAGGCCGAGAGCGGCGAGGCGAACCCCGCCGCTCCCGGCTACGACGACGCCGAGCGCGAGGCCGTGCTGCGCGTGATGCGCGAGCGCCGCGACATCCGCAACGGCTTCCGCAACGACCCGATCCCGCACGAGGTACTGCTCCGCGTCCTGGAGGCGGCCCACACCGCGCCGTCCGTGGGCCACTCGCAGCCCTGGGACTTCGTCGTGATCCGCTCCGCGGACACCCGCCGCGCCATGCACGAACTGGCCGTACGCCAGAAGGACGCGTACGCCAAGTCCCTGCCCAAGGGCCGCGCGAAGCAGTTCAAGGAACTGAAGATCGAGGCCATCCTCGACACCCCGGTGAACATCGTCGTCACCGCCGACCCGACCCGCGGCGGCCGCCACACCCTCGGCCGCCACACGCAGCCGCAGATGGCCCCGTACTCCTCCGCGCTCGCCGTCGAGAACCTCTGGCTCGCGGCCCGCGCCGAGGGCCTCGGCGTCGGCTGGGTCAGCTTCTTCGACGAGCGCGAGATGGTCCGCTCCCTCGGCCTCCCGGAGCACCTCGAAGTCGTCGCGTACCTCTGCGTCGGCTACGTCGACGAGTTCCCGGCCGAGCCGGAGCTGATGCAGGCCGGCTGGTCCAAGCGCCGCCCGCTGTCGTGGGTCGTGCACGAGGAGACGTACGGCCGCCGCGCCCTGCCCGGCGAGGAGCCGCACGACCTGCTCGCGGAGACCGTCTCCAACATCCGCCCGCTGGACGCCAAGGCGCTCGGTGAGGCGTGGGAGCGGCAGAAGCGGATGACGAAGCCCCCGGGCGCGCTCGGCATGCTGGAGATCATCTCCGCCCAGCTGTCCGGCCTGTCCCGCGTGTGCCCGCCGCCGATCCCGGAGCCCGCCGCCGTAGCGATCTTCGCCGGGGATCACGGCGTGCACGCCCAGGGCGTCACCCCCTGGCCGCAGGAGGTCACCGGCCAGATGGTCGCGAACTTCCTGGGCGGCGGCGCGGTCTGCAACGCGTTCGCGAACCAGGTCGGCGCCGAGGTCTGCGTCATCGACGTCGGCGTGGCCGGCGAACTCCCCGCCACCCCTGGCCTGTTGCCCCGCAAGGTCCGCGCAGGCACCGCCGACATGACGACGGGCCCCGCCCTGACCCGCGAAGAGGTCAAGGAGGCCATCGAGGTCGGCATCGAGACGGCCCGCGACCTCGTGGCGGCCGGCAACAAGGCGCTGCTCACCGGCGAGATGGGCATCGCGAACACCACCGCGTCCGCCGCCCTGATCTCCGTCTACACCGAGGTCGACCCGGCCGAGGTGACCGGTCGTGGCACCGGCATCAACGACGAGACACACGCCCGCAAGGTCGAGGTCGTGCGCCGCGCCCTCGACGTGCACAAGCCCGACCCGGCCGACCCGATCGGTGTCCTCTCGGCGGTCGGTGGCCTGGAGCACGCGGCGATGGTGGGTCTCCTCCTCGGCGGCGCCTCCCTGCGCACGCCGGTCATCCTGGACGGTGTCAGCGCAGGTGCGGCCGCCCTGGTCGCCCGCGCTGTCGCGCCCGAGGTCCTCGCGGCCTGCATCGCGGGGCACCGCAGCGCCGAGCCCGGCCACGTAGCGGCCCTGAACAAGCTGGGCCTGCGCCCGCTCGTCGACCTGGACCTTCGCCTCGGCGAGGGCACGGGAGCCCTCCTGGCCCTCCCGATCGTCCAGAGCGCGGCTCGGGCCATGCACGAGGTCGCGACCTTCGACTCGGCGGGCGTAACAGAGAAGTAGCCCCCACCCCACCCCTTCCTGAAACTCCTGCCGGACGGGCCTCCTCAATCGCCGGAGGGGCTGAAAATTCAGCCCCTCCGGCGATTGAGGAGATAGGAAGAGCGGCGTGGA
>NZ_JBEOVM010000108.1:0-21701 GCF_040295505.1 Streptomyces sp. NPDC002790
CGCCTTGGGCGGCAGATTGCCCAAGGCGGCACCCCGGTGCGGCGCACCCATACGACGGGCGCCGACCACGGCACGGGTGGCAGACCCCGGCGCCGCGCAACGAATCCTCGGGCCCCGCCCCGGCGCAGCCGACCATCCCGTCGCGGCACGACACCCGTATGACCCTCCCCAATGGCCGACACCCCCGGATCCGCACACGATCGTGCGCATGCGTGGATTCCTTGCCTCATCGATCGGTGTCACCTGCGCGGCGGCCCTGGCCCTCCCGCTCACCCTGCCCACGGCCTCGCACGCCGCGCCGTCCCCGACGCGCGAAGCGATCCCCGGCAGCACCCAGTCCCTCCCCCTCGAAGCCTCATCAGGCAGCACCGCGACCCGCGCCGCCGGCGCCCCCCAAGAACAGGGGCTCACACGCCGCGACGTACACCCCTTCTCCCTCGTCGGCGTCGTCTGGGACGACCCCGACGCCCAACTCCACGGCCACGTACAGGTACGTACCCGCACCACGGACACCACCCGCTGGTCCACCTGGCAGGACGTGGAGACCCACAACGACGACGCCCCCGACCTGGGCACCCCAGAACGCGCCGCGGGCAATCTGCACGGCGCGACCGCCCCGCTCTGGGTCGGCAACAGCGACGGCGTGGAAGTACGCGTCACGGCGGAAGAGTCCGAGGCCGAGAACGCCGAACCGCCGACCACCCTCCCGAAGGGCCTGCGCCTCGAACTCGTCGACCCCGGCGAAGAGCCCCCGCAGGGCTCCCGCGCGGAAGGCGCCAACGCCGGCGTCATCCCCGCCCTCGACAAGAAGCAGACGGAGGACGAACTGATCGAGGCCCGCGGCGGCAAGCCGGCCGCGGCCAAGGCCCGCCCGTTCATCGGCCCACGCCCGCGCATCATCACGCGCAAAGGCTGGGGCGCCAACGAGAAACTCCGTGAACGCAAGCTCGGCTACACCAAAACCGTCAAGGCCGCCTTCGTCCACCACAGCGCCACCGGCAACAACTACCGCTGCTCGCAAGCCCCTTCAGTCATCCGCAGTATCTACCGCTACCACGTCAAGAGCAGTGGCTGGCGCGACATCGGCTACAACTTCCTCGTGGACAAGTGCGGCAACATCTACGAAGGCCGGGCCGGCGGCGTCGCCAAGCCGGTCATGGGCGCACACACCCTCGGCTTCAACACCAACAGCACGGGCATCGCGGTCCTGGGCTCGTTCGGCAGCTCCAACCCACCTGCCGCGGCCGTCAAGGCCATCTCACGACTCACGGCCTGGAAGCTCGGCCTCTACGGCGCGAATCCGCGCGGGTCGACATATCTGAAGTCGGGCGGTGGCAATCTCTACCGCAAGGGAAAGAATGTACGACTCAAGGTGATCTCCGGTCACAGGGACGGTTTCGCGACCGAATGTCCGGGACGCCGGCTCTACAACAAGCTCGGCAGCGCTCGCACCAGCTCCGCCCACCTACAGGGTCGCTGACGCCGGCCGGCCTGGGCGCCTCGCACGGTCTGCATACACTGGCCGGCCGAAAGACAGTTCGGCCGGCCCCAGCAGGAAGCAGAGACGACAGGTGACTGAAGCGATCCTCCTGGTCGGCGGCAAGGGCACCAGACTCCGGCCACTCACGGTGAACACGCCGAAACCGATGGTCCCGGCGGCCGGTGTGCCGTTCCTCACGCACCAACTGGCGCGCGCGAAAGCGGCGGGCGTCGACCACATCGTTCTGGCCACCTCGTACCTGGCCGAGGTCTTCGAGCCGTACTTCGGCGACGGCTCCCGCCTCGGCCTCCACCTCGAATACGTCACCGAGGTCGAGCCCCTCGGCACCGGCGGCGCCATCCGCAACGTCGCGTCGCGCCTGCGCTCCGGCCCCGACGAGCCCGTCCTGATCTTCAACGGCGACATCCTGACGGGCCTGGACATCGGCGCCCTGGTCGCCACGCACGAGTCCTCGGATGCGGACGTCTCCCTCCACCTGTCGCGGGTCGAGGACCCGCGCGCGTATGGCCTGGTGCCGACGGACGACACCGGCCGAGTGACGGCCTTCCTGGAGAAGCCCCAGACCCCCGAAGAGATCGTCACGGACCAGATCAACGCGGGCGCGTACGTGTTCCGCCGCTCGGTCATCGACACGATCCCGACGGGCCGCCCGGTCTCGGTCGAACGCGAGACGTTCCCTGATTTGTTGGCGGGGGGCGCCCACCTCCAGGGCATGGTCGACTCGACCTACTGGCTGGACCTCGGCACCCCCCAGGCCTTCGTCCGCGGCTCCGCCGACCTGGTCATGGGCCGCGCCCCGTCACCCGCCGTCCCCGGCCGCCGCGGCGACCGCCTGATCCTGCCGACGGCCAGGGTGGCCCCGGACGCGAAGCTCACCGAGGGCACGGTCGTGGGCGAGGGCGCGCGTGTCGGCGAGGGCGCCCGCATCTCCGGCTCCGCGATCCTCCCCGACGCCGTGATCGAACCGGGCGCGGTGATCACGGACTCCCTGGTCGGCACGGCGGCCCGCATCGGCGCCCGCACGACCCTCAAGAACGCGGTAATAGGCGACGGCGCCCACGTCGGCCCCGACAACGAACTCCAGTCCGGCGCCCGCGTGTGGTGCAACACAACCCTCCCCCCATCCTCCATCCGCTTCTCATCGGACCAGTAACCCTCACTCCGAGCCCGCGCACCGGACGAGCCACTCAAGCCCGACGGTTACCCCAAACCACCTGCGACGGGCGAGCCATTCAAGCCCTACGGTTACCCCGAACCACCTGCGACGGGCGAGCCATTCAAGCCCTACGGTTACCCCGAACCACCTGCGACGGGCGAGCCATTCAAGCCTTTACGGACGGGCGAGCCGTTCAAGCCCCTGGGGACGGGTGAGCCATTCAAGCCCCTGCGGCGTTTGAGCAGCGGGGTCCGGGGCGGAGCCCCGATCTTTAGAGCCCCGCCGGTGCTTGAGGCGCGGGGCCCGGGGCAGAGCCCCGAGTTCGGGAAGGGGCGGGCTCGGGGAAGAAAACCCCCTACCCTCGAAGACCCACCCCGCACCACCACCCCGCCCCACCAGAAGGACCCCGTGGCCGGCCGCCGATACCCCTCCGAAACCCCTCTCCACCTGGGCCTCACCCTCAGCCCACTGCGCAGAGGCCCCGCGGACCCCACCTTCCGCTCCACACCGCACGGCGCGGTGTGGCGATCCAGCCGCACCCCCCAGGGCCCGGCAACCCTCCGCGTGACCGAGGACCGCGACGGCGCGGTCCGGGCCCGGGCCTGGGGCGAGGGAGCCGACTGGTTCCTGTCCCACCTCCCGCACCTGCTCGGCGAGTCCGACGACCCGACCGCCTTCGAACCCCGCCACCGCCTCGTCGCCCGGACCACCCACCGCCGCCCCGGCCTCCGCCTCACCCGCACGGGCCTGGTCCTCGAGTCCCTGATCCCGTCGATCCTGGAACAGAAGGTCACGACGGACGAGGCGTACCGCGCCTGGCGCCTGCTCCTGAACAAGTACGGCGAACCGGCCCCGGGCCCGGCCGGCGAGGACCTGCGCATGCGCGTGATGCCGGACCCGCGCACCTGGACGCTGATCCCCTCCTGGGAATGGCACAAGGCGGGCGTGGACAACAAGCGCGCCTCGACGATCATCCGCGCGGCGAAGGTGGCCCGCCGCCTGGAAGAGGCGGTGCGGATGGAACCGGGGGAGGCCCGCACCCGCCTGGAACTGGTCCCCGGCATCGGCCCCTGGACCTCCGCGGAGACGGTCCAGCGCACGCACGGCGCCCCCGACGAGGTGACGACGGGCGATCTGCATCTGCCCGGCATCGTCGGTCACGCCCTCGCGGGCAACAGGGACGCGACGGACGAGGACATGCTGGAACTCCTGGCCCCGTACGCGGGCCAGCGCCACCGGGCAGCCCGCCTGATCATGCTCAGCGGCGCCTCACCACCACGCAGACAACCCAAGATGCGCAAGGTGAACATCGCGGAGTGGTGAGACGAAGCGAGGAGTGGCGAGACGAAACCAGGAGTGGCGAGGCGAAGCGAGCCCACCACAAAACGCCCACCACAAAACGCCCACCACAAAACGCCCGCACGACGCGCTCCCGCACGACGCCCTACCGCACCTCCACAAAGTCGGAGACCCTCCGCTCCGGCCGCACCCCCGCCACCCCCTCCGCATGCCCCACCGCGACGGCCCCCATCGGATCCCACGCCTCCGGCAGGCCGAGCACATCCCGCACGACATCCCGGCAGAACATGGTCGACGAGACCCACGCGGACCCGAGCCGCTCCCCGGCCAGGGCGACCAGGAAGTTCTGCACCCCGGCCCCGGCGGCCACCACGAACATCTCCCGCTCGGCGGCATCCCGCCGCGCGTCCCCGTACGTGTGCGATCCGTCCATCACGAGGCAGGGCACCACCAAATAAGGCGCGTGACGCAGCACATCCCCCCGCCGCACCCGCTTCGCGATCGACTCCTCGCTCTTGCCGTCCCGCCGCAGATCCGCGACCCACGCGTCTCGCATCGCGTCGAGCAGCCGCACCCGCGACTCCTGCGACTCAAGGAGCACGAACCGCCACGGCGTCGTGTGATGCGGCGCGGGCGCCGTGACGGCCGCGGCGACGGCCCGCCGCACGGCCCCCGGGTCGACCGGCTCGTCGGTGAACGCCCGTACGGTCCGCCGCTGCGTCACGGCCTCCCGTACCGCCTCCGACGTGCCGAGCCGGAACATGTCGTCGCGCGCGACCCGCACCAACTCCCCTGCGGAGCCGCCCTGTTCGTCCTCGCCAGTGGCCGCGTCGAGTCCACGCACGACGGCGACCGGCAGACCCCCGGCCTTCCCCTTCACGAGGTCACCCGCGGCCGCCAGCTCGTCGGCGGTGGCCACCACGGTGGCGCTGAGCGGATTCCCGTACGCGTCCGTGCCGCCCCGCAGGTCGTCGAGTACGCGCACGCCTGCCGCCCCGATGGCGACATCGGTAAGACCGTTCCGCCACGGTCTGCCGAAGGTGTCGGTGACGACGACCCCGACCTCGACACCCAGCGCGTCCCGCACGCCCTCCCGGATGGCGGCGGCCGAAGCGTCCGGATCCTCGGGCAGCAACAGCACTGTCCCGGCAGGGGTGTTGGACGCGTCGACTCCCGCCGCGGCCATCACCAACCCCAGCTTGTTCTCGACGATCCGCAGCGTGCCGCGCCGAGCCACGACCCGTACGGTCTCGGCGTCGATCGCGGCCTCCCGGTCGTCGGCCTGCATCACGCGGCCCTCGGCCTTGCTGACGATCTTCGAGGTGACCAGCAGCACGTCACCGTCGACAAGTCCCGGCTCGGCGGCGACGATCAGCTTCGCGATGTCGTCGCCCTCCCGCACCTCGGGGATGCCGGGGAGGGCCCACGCGCGAAAGCCCGGGGTTCCGGTCACGCGGTCCGCACCTCCTCGGCGAGCTTCAGCGCCTCGCGCGCCATCTCCGCGGCGGCGGTGCCCTCCACGGGGTCCGTCATCATCAACGGCACGGCCCGGCACGGGATCCCGGCCGCCTCGACCCGCTCCACGGACTTCTCGTCCACCGTGTCGACGAGCCACCCGTCGAGCAGCCCCGCACCGTAGTGCTCGGCGACCGCGGCCGCGCTGGACTCCACGCCCACCGCCGCGAGCACCTTGTCGGCCATCCCGCGCACGGGTGCGTCGCCCACGATCGGGGAGAGCCCGATGACGGGCGCGCCCGACTCGGCGATGGCCTCCCGGATCCCCGGGACCGCCAGGATCGTCCCGACGCTCACCACGGGGTTCGACGGCGGGAAGAGGATCACGTCGGCCTCGGCGATGGCCTCCAGGACGCCCGGCGCGGGCTTCGCCTCCTCGGCGCCGACCGGCACGACGGCCTGCGCCTCCACGGAGGCGCGCAGCTTCACCCAGTACTCCTGGAAGTGCACGGCCTTGCGCTCACCGTCCACATCGACCGCCACGTGGGTCTCCACGCGGTCGTCCGACATGGGCAGGAGCCGCACGCCGGGCTGCCACCGCTCGCACAGCGCCTCGGTGACCGCGCTGAGCGGGTAGCCGGCGCTCAGCATCTGCGTACGGACGATGTGTGTCGCGAAGTCCCGGTCGCCGAGCCCGAACCACTTGGGTCCGACCCCGTACGCCGCGAGCTCCTCCTTGACCGTGAACGCCTCGTCCGTACGTCCCCAGCCCTGCTCCTCGTTGATGCCGCCGCCCAGCGTGTACATCACCGTGTCGAGGTCCGGACAGACCTTCAGGCCGAAGAGGTGGATGTCGTCCCCGGTGTTGCCGATGACCGTGATGGCCGCGCCGTCCGGCGCGGCCTGCTTGAGACCGCGAAGGAACCGGGCACCACCGATGCCGCCTGCCAGAACCACAATGCGCATGTGCCCAGCATCGCAGGCACCACTGACAACGCGTCGGCCGGTCTCAGACAGTGGCGCCCGCGTCGACCGAGCAGGTCGGCGTGTGCATCGGCATCTGGGTAAGGCCCGGGAAGTAGACGTGCAGGCTGACCGCGGGCTCCAGCGAGTCATTGACGACCTCGTGCACGTAGCCAGGCGCGAAAACCCGTTGTGCGCCGGTGCCGAGCGCGCGCACGCCCCCCTGCGTACGCTCCGTCAGTTCGCCCTGCAGCAGCGTCAGTACGCCGGAGGACTCGCCGTGGTCGTGCAGCCCGCTGCCCTGGCCCGGCACCCACGACAGGAGCCACACCTCGTAGCCGGGCCCGGTGCGCAGGCGGTGGTACCAGCGGGTCGTGGCGTCGTACTCGACGAGGTGCTCCCACTGGGAGTTGTCGGCGGCGATGGAGCGCGCGAGGCCGACGAATTCGGCCACCGTCTCGGGGTGTTCCCGGGCGGGCTGCAGCAGGTGCGGAACTTCGAGGATGTCGCCGGCGATCTGGAGGTCGCTGTCGCTGTTCATGGGGTGGTGGTGTTCCTCAAGGGAGTGCGGTGCACAGGGTCGTACTGAGATGAGAAGAAGCGTGGTCGGAGCCGACGGGCTCAACGACTCAACAGCTGGAACAGCAACAGCGGCAGCTTGCGAGGGCAGCGCGAACGGACCCGGCGGTGCGGGTCGTCGAGAGTGCCGAATACGCGAGCATGCCCATCAGGACAGCGGGTCATGCCCTTGTTGTCAACTACATGTCCGGATTGTGGAATATGGTTCACCTCATCCGGTGCCCTTGGCTGCCGAAAGGTTTGTGCAGCGCGGCGGCCGGACATGTGGCGCAGCAACCCGGCGTGCAAACGTCGGAACGGCAGCGATCTTTGCGGCGTCCCTCCTTGTAGCGCTTCATCGAAGGAGGGGTGGCTGCGTGGAGGGCGGCCGGCTCCAGATGAGCCGCGGGCAAGTGTCATGATTTTTGGCGATTTGAACACTTTCCGCATAGCCTTGGTTCCGCAGAGTGAATAACGGGCCCAATAGCAGATCTCGGCTTGACTGCCCCGGATCGGCACACTTGTAATTTCACTCGTGTCGTTCAGCCGAAATCGGTGACGGCAATACCACGGGGACGCACGGACAGACGAGGGGCGCACTATGACCGAGTCGTTTCAGGATCTGCTGGTCGAGGACGCGGAAGAAGAACTCGGCTGGCAGGAGCGCGCGCTGTGCGCCCAGACCGACCCCGAATCCTTCTTCCCCGAGAAGGGCGGCTCCACGAGAGAGGCCAAGAAGGTCTGCCTCGCGTGCGAGGTCCGCTCCGAATGTCTCGAATACGCGCTCGCCAACGACGAACGCTTCGGCATCTGGGGCGGCCTCTCCGAGCGCGAGCGCCGCCGGCTGAAGAAGGCCGCTGTATAACGCCTGTCGTTCGGGTCGGGCCCCAAGCCCCGGCCCCGAGATGCGCGGTGCTTTCCGGCCCGCTGCCCGTGGTTGTCCACAGGCGGCGGGTCGCGTTTGTTGGCAGCCGTTAGTGTGGGGCCCCGTCCCGGACGCCACCGTGTCCCCAGTGGGCGCGGGCGTCCACCGCAGTCCAACGAACCGGGGCCCGTACCTCGATGTCCGTGCACAGCCACTCGGCAGGCCAATTCGGCACTGCCGCCGCCGCGTTCAACCCGGGGCACGCAGCAGGGGTCGACCCGAGCAGCGCCCCCGAGTTCCCCAGGCATGTCGTCACCGCCGTCGTCGTCTCGCACGACGGAGCGCGCTGGTTGCCCGACGTTCTGTCAGGACTGCTCTCCCAGGAGCGCCCCGTTCAGAACGCGATGGCGGCCGACACCGGCAGCGCCGACGACTCCGCCGCGCTCGTCGCGCGGGCCATCGGTGACGACCGCGTTCTGCACCTCGCGCGCCGCACCGGCTTCGGCCAGGCCGTCGGGGAGGCCGTGCGCAGCGCGGGCGTCCTCACCCCGGAAGAGCTGCCGTACCTGAAGCGCCCCAGCGGCTGGGACCCCGTCAGCCGCTCCTGGCGCGACGACGCGTACGACCTGCCGGACCTGCCGCACGGTGAACCCGAGCAGTGGCTGTGGCTGCTGCACGACGACTGCGCGCCCGATCCCGACGCGCTCGCGCAGATGCTGCGCGTCGTCGAGATGGAGCGCGAGGCCGGCAGCGACGTCGCCGTCGTCGGCCCCAAGCTGCGCGGCTGGTACGACCGCAGGCAGCTGCTCGAGGTCGGCGTCTCCATCGCCCACTCCGGGCGCCGCTGGACCGGTCTCGACCGCCGCGAGCAGGACCAGGGGCAGCACGACCACGTGCGGCCCGTGCTGTCCGTGTCCACCGCGGGCATGCTGATCCGGCGTGATGTCTTCGAGCAGCTCGGCGGCTTCGACCGCAGGCTGCCGCTGATGCGCGACGACGTCGACCTGTGCTGGCGCGCCCACTCCGCGGGCCACCGGGTCGTCGTCGCCCCCGAGGCCGTCGTGCGGCACGCCGAGGCCTCCTCCCGCGAGCGCCGCACCGTGGACTGCGTCGGCCGCACCGCCACGTCGCCGCACAAGGTCGACAAGGCGGGCGCCGTCTACACACTGCTCGCCAACGCGCGCGGGGCGACGCTTCCGTGGGCCCTGCTCCGCCTCGTGTTCGGCACGGTGCTGCGTACGCTCGCGTACCTCGTCGGCAAGGTGCCGGGACAGGCCTTCGACGAGATCACCGGTCTGCTGGCGACGCTGCTGCGGCCGGGGCGGATTCTCGCCGCCCGTAGGCAGCGCGGCAAGGGCGTCGTCGTCGACCCCAAGGAACTGCGTCCGCTGTTCCCGCCGCCGGGCGCGACGGTGCGGCTCACCGTCGAACAGATGGCGGGCAACCTCTTCGAAGGCTCCGACCCGGAGACCGCCAGGGCGGGCCGGCACGGTGGCGGCGGCCTCGAGTCGCCCGACGACGCCGAATTCATCCGGATCGAGCGGTTCGCGCGCCTCAAGCGCATCGCCCGCAACCCCGGTCCTGTGCTCCTTGTAGTGCTGCTTTTCGTCGCCCTCATCGCCTGTAGAGGGCTGTTGGGCGGCGGAGCGCTCGCGGGCGGGGCGCTGCTGCCGGCTCCCGCCGACGCGTCCGAACTGTGGGCGCGCTACGTCGACGCCTGGCACGCCACCAGTACGGGCGGCACCCAGGCGGCGCCCCCGTACCTCGCGCTGCTCGCCACCCTTGCCACCGTGCTGTTCGGCTCCACCGGACTCGCGGTCACCGTGCTGCTCGTCGGCTCGGTGCCGCTCGCCGGTCTCGCCGCGTACTTCGCGTCCAGGCCGCTCGTCACCTCGCGCCTGCTGCGCGCGTGGGCGGCCGTCGCGTACGCCTTCCTGCCCGCCGTCACGGGCGCCCTCGCGGGCGGCCGCATCGGCACCACGGTCCTTGCGATCCTGCTGCCGCTTCTCGCGCGCGCGGGGCTCGCCGCCTCGGGCCTGACGCACACTCAGGGCGGGCGCGGCAGCTGGCGGGCCACCTGGGCGTACGCGCTGCTGCTCACGATCACGACGGCGTTCACGCCGATCGTGTGGCCGATCGCGCTCGTCCTCGGTATCGCCCTCCTTGTAGTGCGGCGCTCCGACATCTCCGCCTACGGGCTGCGTTTCCTGGCCGCGCTCGGCACGCCGCTGCTGATGCTCGCGCCGTGGTCCCTCTCGCTGCTCCCGTTCGGCTTCTTCAAGGAAGCCGGCATCTCCTACGAGGCAGGCGCCGCGACCGGACCCGGGCTGCTCGGCGCGTCGCCGGGCGGCGCCGGGACCACGGGCAGCCTGCTGCTCGTCGGCATCGTCCTCGCGGCGCTGGCCGCCCTGCTGCGCACCGAGCGCCGCCGCGCGATCGTCGCCTCCTGGTCCGTCGCCGTCGTGGCGCTCGTCTTCGCGGCGCTGTCCAACGGTTCGGCGTGGGCGGGGCCCGCCACCCTCGTCTACGGCATCGCGCTCCTGGCCGCTGCCGCGCTCGGCGCCGACGGCGCGCGCTCGCGCGTGGCCGAGCAGAGCTTCGGCTGGCGTCAGCCGGTGGCCGCGCTCATCGCGTTCGCCGCGGCGGCGGGCCCCGTGCTGCTCGCCGCGGGCTGGATGATCGGCGGCGCCGACGGGCCCGTGGAGCGGCGTGACCCGGTGCAGGTGCCCGCATTCGTCGCCGAGGAGGCCGGCACCCGCGACCAGGCCCGCACGCTCGTCATGGACGGCTCCACGGGCGACGTCGCGTACTCGCTGGTCCGGGGCGCGGGCGCGCGCCTCGGCGACGGCGAGCTGACCGCGGCCGCCGGCGAGAACGCCAAGCTCGACAAGGTCGTCGCCAACCTGGTCGCCGGCTCCGGCGCCGACCAGGCCGACCAGCTCGGCGGCTTCGCCGTGCGCTACGTCCTCGTCCGAGGCGGCGCGCCCCGCGAGATGAGCCGCGTCCTCGACGCGACGCCCGGCCTGACCCGGCTCAGCCAGCAGGACGGCACGGCGCTGTGGCGTGTCGACAGGCAGGTGGCGCGGGCCGTCGTCCTGCCGAAGGCCGACGCCGGTTCCACGGCGGAGGAGGCCGTGCCGGTCGCGGCGGGCCCCGTCGAGCTGCACACGAAGGTGCCGCAGGGCAAGGAGGGCCGCGTCCTGCGTCTCGCCGACGAGTCCGCCGAGGGCTGGACCGCGACGCTGGACGGCACGCCTCTGACGAAGACCACCGTCGACGGCTGGGCGCAGGGCTTCGAACTGCCCGCATCGGGCGGCACGTTGGACGTTACGTACGACGCGCCGATCACGCACACCGCCTGGCTGTGGGCGCAGGGCGTGCTCGCCCTCGTCCTCGTGGTGCTCGCCCTGCCGGGCCGGCGCCAGGACGTCGACGACGACCTGCCGGACGAGCCCATGGTGAGCGCGGAGGACCTCGCGGGCGACGGCCGAAGGGCCCGCCGACTGCGCGCCCAGGCCGAGGCGGAGCAGGCGGCACAGGCGGAGCCGGCGCCCCAGCCGGTTCCCGGTGCCGCCGTACCTCCTCCTTCGGAGGAGGTACCAGTGGAGGGCTTCCCGCACCAGCAGACCTACGCGGAGTGGGACCAGCCCAGCTACGCGGCCGCCGACTACGGCACGTACGCGGCGGGGGAGCAGCAGTACCAGGGCGGTGCCTACGGGTACGACCAGCAGGCCGACCCCTACCAGGCGGGCCAGTACGACCCGTACGCCTACGGAGGCGGCTACGAGCAGCCCCAGCAGCCCCAGCCCCAGCAGTACGACCCGACGTACGAGCAGCAGTACGGCCACGGCCACGGCGTCGACAATGAGCGCCCCGACGGGAGCCAGCAGTGAACCGCACGACCCTGTCCCTGATCGCCGCCGTGACCGCCCTGGCCGCCGTCACGGGGTTCGCCGCCGCCACCACGCCCGGCGAGGACGACACCTCCGGCACAGCGGCCGCCGCGCGCCGCCCTGTCGAGCGCTCCAGCCTGCTGTGCCCGGAGCCCAGCCAGTCCGACCTGGCCGAGACCGCGTACACCTCGTACACGCCCGAGACGAAGGGCACCGAGGGCGCCGGCACGGCGGAGCTGATGCCCGCCAAGGGCGGCAAGAAGGGCAAGGCGGTCGTCACCCCGAAGAAGCCCGGTACGCCCGTCGCGGGCGACGCCACCGGGGCCGAGGCGCCCGCCCTGACCGGCACCGCCGACGGGGCCCTCGCGCCCGGCTGGACCGTCCAGCAGACCACCAGCGTGACCGCCGGCTCCGGCCGCGGCCTGCTTGGTGTGAACTGCTCGGAGCCCGACACGGACTTCTACTTCCCCGGCGCCAGCACCGCCAAGGGCCGCAGCGACTACGTCCATCTCACGAACCCGGACGACGAGGCCGCGGTGGTGGATGTGCAGATGTACGGCCCCGAAGGGGCCATCAAGTCCGAGGTGGGCGAGGGCATCACCGTCCCGCCGCGGTCCAGCGTCCCGGTGCTGCTCTCGACGCTGACCGACAAGGCGTACACGAACCTCACGCTGCACGTGACCGCGCGCAGCGGCCGGGTCGGGGCGGCCATGTCGGACGTGGACGAGAAGCAGGGCGGTGACTGGCTGCCCGCCTCGGCCGACCCGGCGGCGTCCCTCGTGCTGCCCGGCATCCCGAAGGACGCCAAGAACGTGCGCCTCGTCGCGTTCGCGCCGGGGCAGGACGATGCCGACCTGAAGGTCCAGCTCGCGACCTCCAGCGGCAAGATCGCGCCCGCCGGGCACGACACGCTGCACCTGAAGTCGGGCATGACCACGGCCGTCGACCTCGGCGCCGTGACGCGCGGCGAGGCGGGATCGCTGCTCCTGACGCCCTCCGAGGGCTCCGTGCCGGTCGTGGCCGCCCTGCGTGTCACGCGCGGCAAGGGCGCCGAACAGGAGACCGCGTTCATCCCTGCCACGCGGAGCATCGGCGCGCGCGCCACGGTGGCCGACAACCGTTCCAAGGGCTCCACGCTCGCCCTGACCGCCCCGGAGTCGACCGGCAAGGTCAAGGTCACCGCGTCCCCGGGCACCGAGGGCGGCACGGCGACCACGAAGGAGTACACGGTCAAGGGCGGTACGACGCTCGCGGTCACCCCGCCCGTCCCGTCCGGCCTGAAGGGCTCGTACGCGCTGACGGTGGAGCCGGTGTCGGGCGGCCCGGTCCACGGCTCGCGGATGCTGGAGAAGAAGCAGGGCTCCGTCCCGGCGTTCACGGTGCAGACGCTGCCGGACGACCGGGGCATGGTGTCGGTGCCGAAGGCGGACGAGGACCTCTCGGTGGTGCAGAAGTAGCTGTCTACGGGGCGGCGGGGTCAGTCCTCGCCGTCTCCGTAGTCCCCGTAGCGGGGGTCCACGGTCTCCGGGGTGAGCCCCAGAACCTCCGCGACCTGCTCCACGACGACCTCGTGCACGAGCGCCGCCTGCTCCTCGCGCCCCTTGGTGCGGATCTCCACAGGGCGCCGGTAGATGACCACGCGCGCGGGGGTGTCGTCCTGTGCGGGGACCGTGCCGCCGAGCGGCACCGCGCCGGCTGCCCACGCCTCGTCCTCGGCCGTCAGCCGGGGCACGTCAAGGATCAGGAAGTCGACCTCGGCGAGCTGCGGCCAGCGCCGCTCCAGACGCTCCACGGAGTCCTGTACGAGGTCGGAGAAGGCCTCGGCGCGGCTCGCGGCCAGTGGCACCTGCGGGGGCGCCACGGGGCCGCGCATGCCCCGGCCGTGCCGGTCGCGGCGGCGCGGCGGGCGTGGCTCCCCGGAGGGCGGCGAAACCACGTCGTCTGTGTTGACTGGCCTTTCCATCACTGACGCAGCGTAGTCCTACGCGGCGCAGGAAGCGGGGCGGCGCCCGACGGGGCACTCCATGTCGCTTCCTGACCGATCAGGCCAATCTTGGGGCTGATTCAACTTCTCTCCCGGATCGATGATCTCGCGGCAATTGACGCTATATGCCCTGAGTGGTGACCGCTTTCAACTGCCCCGTGGGGCGCACAACCCGGGGTCGACGCAGGTCACCGGGGCGCCCGCGCGCGGTGATGTGCGCCGGATCACGCCACGACACGGTGGGGTGACCCCGGGGAGAGTCGTCGCGGCCCGCTCAAGAGTGCGGTACCGTCCAACGCTGTGAGCCCTGTACGTCGCTGTTCGCGCACCGCTTGCGGCCGTCCCGCCGTCGCCACGCTGACGTACGTCTATGCCGACTCGACCGCGGTCCTCGGCCCGCTCGCGACCTACGCCGAACCCCACTGTTACGACCTGTGCGCCGAGCACTCCGAGCGCCTCACCGCGCCGCGTGGCTGGGAGGTCGTCCGGCTCTCCGACCCGAGCGCTCCCAGCCGCCCCAGCGGGGACGACCTGGAGGCCCTCGCCAACGCCGTGCGCGAGGCGGCCCGCCCGCAGGAGCGCGCGGCCGGGGCCGGCGGCTCGGGGGCGCGCACCGCGGATCCCATGGAGGTCGCGCGCCGCGGCCACCTCAGGGTGCTGCGCTCGCCCGACAACTGATCATTTTCCTTCCAGATCGCCCCCCTTCACGGGATCTTCACAGTCGTACGCGTTGACCCGTGATTGTTGAGGACACGACGATTTCGCCACCCGACTCCGGGATTCCGGGAGGCGCACGTGTTCGTCCAGCAACTGGAGCCCGTAGGCGGCTCGCTCGGCCTGTCCGCCCTCGTCGCGGCCCTGCCGCTCGTGACCGTCCTCGTCCTGCTCGGCGCCGTGCGCATGAAGGCGCACCGAGCCGGCCTGATCGGTCTCGCCGTGGCAGCCGCCGTCGGCTGGCTCGCGTACGGCATGCCGCTGGGGCAGACCGTCTCCAGCGCCGCACAGGGCGCGGTGTTCGGGCTCTTCCCCATCATGTGGATCGTCGTCAACGCCCTGTGGGTGTACCGGATGACGGTGCGCACCAAGCACTTCGACATCCTGCGCCGCTCCTTCGGGCGGCTCTCCGACGACCCGCGCATCCAGGCGCTCGTCGTCGCGTTCTGCTTCGGCGCGCTCCTGGAGGCGCTCGCCGGGTTCGGGGCGCCGGTCGCCATCTGCTCGGTGATGCTGGTCGCGCTCGGCTTCGACCCCGTGAAGGCCGCGGTCGTCGCGCTCGTCGCCAACACGGCGCCCGTCGCCTTCGGGGCCATGGGCACGCCGGTCGTGACACTGGCCCAGGTGACGGGCCTTCCGCTGGACGCCGTCGCCTCCGTGGTGGGCCGGCAGACGCCGCTGCTCGCCCTCGTGGTGCCGCTCGTGCTTGTCGGCCTGGTGGACGGCAAGCGGGGCCTGCGCGAGACCTGGGTGCCCGCCCTCGCGTGCGGATTCGCCTTCGCCGTCGCCCAGTTCGTCGCCTCCAACTACGTGTCCGCCCAACTCGCCGACATCGGCGCCGCCCTGGTGGGTGCCGGCGCCCTCGTCGCGGTGCCGCAGGCGCGCAGGCCGGCCACCGAGCCCGTACGGGCCGCCGTCCTGACCGGCGTACGCAGTGAGGACCTGGACGAGGAGGACGCGCGGCCCGAGGTGCTGCGCGCCTATGCCCCGTACGCGCTCATCGTCGTGATCTTCTCCCTGGCGCAGATTCCCGCCATCAAGGACCTGTTCGCCAAGGCCAATTGGGTCTTCGACTGGCCTTTCCTGAACGTTGCCGACCCGAGTGGCAAGCCCGTGGGCGGCAACATCTTCACGCTGCCGACCGTCTCCACCGGAGGCACGCTCGTCCTGATCGCGGGCATCTTCAGCGCGGTCGTCATCGGGGTGCACGCGCGCGATGCGGTGCGTGAGTGGTTCGCCACCGTGCACGAACTGCGGTTCGCGATCCTGACGGTGACAAGCGTTCTGGCCCTCGCCTACGTCATGAACCTGTCCGGACAGGCTGCCACCATCGGGCACTTCGTGGCGGCCGCAGGCGCCGGACTCGCCTTCCTGTCGCCGGTTCTCGGGTGGTTCGGCGTCGCGGTCTCCGGGTCCGACACCTCGGCCAACGCGCTCTTCGGCGCCCTCCAGGTGACGGCCGCCCAGCAGTCGGGCCTCTCGCCGGAACTCCTTGCCGCGGCGAACAGTTCGGGTGGCGTCCTCGGCAAGATGATCTCGCCGCAGAACCTGACGATCGCCTGCGCGGCGGTCGGTCTCGCGGGCCGGGAGGGCGACCTGTTGCGCAAGGTGCTGCCGTGGAGCGCCGGGCTGCTGCTGGTGATGTGTCTGATCGTGTGGGCGCAGAGCACCCCGGTGCTGTCGTGGATGCTGCCGTGAGAAGAGTGGGCACCGCTTGGTACTGCTGTGACCAGTGAGGACGCGGGCAGGCGGGTTTCCCGGGAGGAATGAGGGGTTCACGGTTCGCTGTCAGTGCGGCCAGGTACTTTGTGGGTCCGTGCAGGACTCCAGGAGGGCTGGGCAGACCGTGGCTGCTGCTGATCTGTCGCAGATCGTTAAGGCGTACGACGTGCGTGGGGTGGTCCCGGACCAGTGGGACGAGGAGCTCGCCGCACTGTTCGGCGCCGCGTTCGTGCGGGTGACGGGCGCCGCCGCGATCGTCGTGGGTCATGACATGCGGCCGTCGTCGCCCGGACTGACCGGGGCGTTCGCGCGCGGGGCCGCCGCCCTCGGTGCGGACGTCACCGAGATCGGCCTGTGCTCCACGGACCAGCTGTACTACGCGTCGGGCGCGCTCGACCTGCCCGGCGCCATGTTCACGGCCTCGCACAACCCGGCGCAGTACAACGGCATCAAGATGTGCCGGGCGGGCGCGGCACCCGTCGGACAGGACACGGGCCTCGCGGAGATCCGGCAACTGGCCGAGGAATGGAGCGCGTCGGGCGCCCCGGAGCCGGCCGCCACGCCGGGGGCCGTCACGCGCCGGGACACCCTGGAGGACTACGCGGCGCACCTGCGCGGCCTGGTGGACCTCACGGCGATCCGCCCGCTGAAGGTCGTGGTGGACGCGGGCAACGGGATGGGAGGGCACACCGTCCCGACGGTCCTCGCAGGCCTGCCGCTGGACGTCGTGCCCATGTACTTCGAGCTGGACGGCACGTTCCCGAACCACGAGGCGAACCCGCTGGACCCGGCGAACATCGTGGACCTCCAGGCACGCGTGCGTGCCGAGGGCGCCGACCTCGGCCTCGCTTTCGACGGGGACGCGGACCGCTGCTTCGTGGTGGACGAGAACGGCGACCCGGTGTCCCCGTCCGTGATCACCGCCCTGGTCGCCGTGCGCGAACTCGCGCGAAACGGCGGCTCGGGCACGATCATCCACAACCTGATCACCTCCTGGACCGTGCCGGAGGTCGTGAAGGAGAGCGGCGGCACGCCCGTGCGCACGCGCGTGGGCCACTCGTTCATCAAGCAGGAGATGGCCACCACCGGCGCGATCTTCGGTGGCGAGCACTCCGCGCACTACTACTTCCGCGACTTCTGGAACGCCGACACGGGCATGCTGGCCGCCCTCCACGTCCTCGCGGCGCTCGGCGGCCAGGACGGCCCGCTCTCCGCCCTGGTCTCCTCCTACGACCGCTACGCGGCCTCCGGCGAGATCAACTCCACGGTTGCCGACCAGACCGACCGCCTCGCCGCGATCAAGGCGGCGTACGCGGGCCGCGAGGGCATCACGACGGACGAGCTCGACGGCCTGACGATCACGGCGACCGACTGGTGGTTCAACGTCCGCCCGTCCAACACGGAACCGCTGCTGCGCCTGAACACGGAGGCCCGGGACACCCCAACAATGGAAAAGGTCCGCGACGAGGCCTTGGCCATCATCCGCGGCTGACCGAATCAGGCCCCTGCGGCGGTAAACCAAGCCCTGCGGCGTTTGAGCAGGTCTTTCAAGCCCCTGCACTGGTTCAGCCAATTCAAGCCCCTGCGGCGATTGAGCAGTGGGGTCCGGGGCAGAGCCCCGCGGCGTCAACCCCGGGGCCCCGCCCACCCCACACCCCCGGCCCCCGCCGGTACGCTGGTGATCAGCGCCGCACGCGGTGCACCGCACCCCGAACCCCACACCCCCCGGAGGGAACCATGCCGCTCGAAGCCGGCCTCCTGGAGATCCTCGCCTGCCCGGCCTGCCACGCCCCGCTCAAGGAGGCCGACGCCGAGCTGATCTGCACCGGCAAGGACTGCGGCCTGGCCTACCCGGTCCGCGACGACATCCCCGTCCTCCTGATCGACGAGGCGCGCCGCCCCGCCTAGGGCCTGTCGTTCGGATCAGGCCGGATCCCCGAAAAGAAGCCGCCCGCAGGAGAGGCCCGACGCCATGTTCGACGAATCGATCCTGGACGACCCGGACGCACTGGCCAGGGCCGACCGCCGCGGCCTGCTGCGCGGCGCCGCCGAGGCCGGCGCCCGCGTCCGCACGGCGGCCCGGCACGCGGCCGAGGCCGGCATCGCCGAGCTGAAGCCCGACGGCCGCCCCCGCGCCATCCTGATCGCGGGCCCCGGCACGGCCGCCGCGGGCGTCGCCGACCTCGTCGGGCGCCTGGCCGGCGCGGCCTGCCCCGTCGTCCGGCTGCGCCCCACCGGCGTGGCCTCCGCGCCGGGCGCGCTGCGCTGGGAGCTGCCCGGCTGGGCGGGCTCGGTCGACCTCCTCCTGATCGCGACCCCGGACGGCACGGAACCGAGCCTCTCGCTCCTCGTGGAGCAGGCGTACCGGCGCGGCGTCACGGCCGTCGCGGTCTGCCCCTCCGGCGCCCCGCTGACCGAGTCGGTCGCAGGGGCGCACGGCCTGTCCGTACCGATGGCCACGGCCCCGTACGAGCAGGACGAACCCGCGGCCGCCTCCGCGCCGGGCGCACTCTGGGCACTGCTCACGCCCCTCCTCGCTCTGCTCGACCGCACAGGCCTCCTCTCGGCCGCGCCGGACACGCTCGCGAAGGTCGCCGACCGCCTCGACCAGGTCGCCGAGCGCTGCGGCCCGGCCATCGCCACGTACAGCAACCCGGCGAAGACGCTCGCCGCCGAGCTCGCCGAGGCACTCCCGCTGATCTGGACGGAGGGCGCCGCCGCGGGCCCGGCGGGCCGCCGCTTCGCCGCCGCTCTCGCGGAGCTCGCCGGGCGCGCCGCGCTCGCCGCCGACCTGCCCGAGGCGATGCCCGCCCACGGCGCGCTCCTCACCGGCGACATGGCCGCGGGCGCCGACCCCGACGACTTCTTCCGCGACCGTGTCGAGGAGGTTCAGATGCTGCGCGCCCGCGTCGTCCTGCTGCGCGACCGGCCCGCAGGCGGCCTCAGCGCACGGCCCGCTGCCCGCGAACTCGCGCTCTCGCACGACATCGCCATCAGCGAACTGGAACCGGAGGAGGGCAGCGACCTGGAGACCCTCGCGGAGCTGATCGCCGTCACGGATTTCGCCGCCGTTTACCTGGGTCTCGCCTCCCGGGCCTGACCCGGACCGACCCTGACCCGGACCGACCCTGTCCCGGTCGGCCGACCGCACCCGGCCGCCCCGCCCTGGACCGCGTACCGAAAGAACCTTCATGGACCGCCTCACCAACACCATCCGCCCCTACGCCTGGGGCTCGACCACCGCCATCCCGCAGCTCATCGGCGCAAGCCCGACCGGTGAACCGCAGGCGGAGATGTGGATGGGCGCGCACGCCGGCGCCCCTTCGCGCACCGAGCGCGGCCCGCTGAACGAGGTCATCGACGCGCACCCGAAGGCGGAACTCGGCGACCAGGCAGCGGCCAAGTTCGGCCCCCGCCTCCCGTTCCTCCTCAAACTGCTCGCCGCGGGCGCGCCCCTCTCCCTCCAGGTGCACCCCAACCTCCAGCAGGCGAAGGAGGGTTACGAGGACGAGGAGCGGCGCGGTGTCCCGATCGACGCCCCGCACCGCAACTACAAGGACGCCAACCACAAACCCGAACTGATCTGCGCACTCACGCCGTTCGACGGCCTGTGCGGCTTCCGCGCGCCCGAGGAAGCGGCGCGGCTGCTCGAAGGCCTCGGCGTCGACAGCCTCAAGCCGTACGCCGATCTGCTGCGCGCCCACCCCGAAGAGGCGGCGCTGCGCGAGGTCCTGACCGCCGTACTCAGCGCGGACCCGGGCGACATGGAGCGCACCGTCACCGAGGCCACGGCCGCCGCCCAGCGCCTAGGCGGCGCCTACGAGCCGTACGCGGGCATCGCCCACCACTACCCCGGCGACCCGGGCGTCATCGCGGCCATGCTGCTCAACTACGTACAACTGCAGCCCGGCGAGGCCCTGTTCCTCGGCGCAGGCGTCCCGCACGCCTACCTCGACGGCCTCGGCGTCGAAATCATGGCCAACTCCGACAACGTGCTGCGCTGCGGCCTCACCCCCAAGCACGTCGACGTGCCCGAACTGCTGCGCATCGTCCGCTTCGAGGCAACCGACCCCGGCGTACTGCGCCCTGAGGCGTCCCCGGACGGCGAAGAGGTCTACGACACCCCCATCGACGAGTTCCGCCTCTCGCGCTTCGTGCTGCCCGAGAGCGGCGCGGACCACGACCTGACGGCCGCGACGCCGCAGATCCTGCTGTGCACGGCGGGTACCGTCCGGGCCGGCGAGCTCGCGCTCGCACCCGGCGATTCGGCCTTCGTTCCGGCGGGCGAAACGGTGAATGTGTCCGGATCCGGCACGGTTTTCCGTGCGACGGTGGTGGCCTGAGAGGCACCTGCGACGTCCCGTGCTGCAACAATGACCCACCGCGCACGGGACGTACTACGTAGAACCTCGAAAGGACACCAGGGACGACATGAGTGCTTCAGGCGGAGCCAAAGCGATCGTGGCGGCGCTGGCCGCCAACCTAGCGATCGCGGTAGCGAAATTCGTGGCGTTCCTCTTCAGTGGCTCCTCGTCGATGCTCGCCGAGGCCGTCCACTCGCTCGCGGACTCGGGTAACCAGTTCCTGCTGCTGATCGGCGGCAAGAAGGCCCAGCGCGAGGCGACTCCGCAACACCCCTTCGGGTACGGACGCGAGCGGTACATCTACGCCTTCTTGGTGTCGATCGTCCTCTTCTCCGTAGGCGGCATGTTCGCCGTCTACGAGGGCTACGAAAAGATCAGCCACCCGCACGATCTGGAGCACTGGTACTGGCCGGTCGGCGTGCTCATCTTCGCGATCATCGCCGAGGGCTTCTCCTTCCGTACGGCCATCAAGGAGTCCAACGCACTGCGCGGAAAGCTTTCTTGGAGCCAGTTCATCAAGCGCGCCAAGGCGCCTGAGCTGCCGGTCGTCCTCCTGGAGGACTTCGGCGCGCTCATCGGTCTGGTCCTCGCACTGCTCGGCGTCGGCCTGACCCTCGCCACCGGCGACGCCGTCTGGGACGGCATCGGCACGCTCTGCATCGGCATCCTGCTGATCATCATCGCGATCGTCCTCGCCCTGGAGACGAAGTCGCTGCTGCTCGGCGAGGCCGCCGGCGCCGACGAGGTCGCGAAGATCGAGAAGGCCGTCGTCGACGGCGACACCGTCACCGGCCTGATCCACATGCGCACGCTCCACCTCGGCCCCGAGGAGCTCCTCGTCGCCGCGAAGATCTCCGTGCAGCACGACGACACGGCCGCCGAGGTCGCCCGCGCCATAAACGACGCCGAGGCCCGCATCCGTGCCGCCGTCCCGATCGCCCGCGTCATCTACCTCGAGCCCGACATCTACAGCGAGACCGAGGCCGCGAAGGGCTCAGACCCGGAAGCAAGCCCCGGCGGCCCGACACCGACCCCGGAGCACTGAACACCTCCTGCACTTCTGTACGTGGTTGGGGCCCGCCGGACTTCCCGGCGGGCCCCAACCACATACAGCGCTTCCTCTACTACGTGGATGGGGCGGGGCGGGGGGTAGGGGTCACCCACCGGCCCCCCCACACAGCAAGCGCAGAGAGGTGAGTAAAACATAACAAAGCGGGAGTGAGTGGG
>NZ_JBEOVM010000109.1:0-21696 GCF_040295505.1 Streptomyces sp. NPDC002790
CCCTGATCAGGATCGGCCGGTACGAGCCGACCAGCCAGGCCTGCTCGACCTGCGGCACCAAGGACGGGCCCAAGCCCCTCGACGTGCGGGAATGGGCCTGCCCTGCCTGCGGCGCGGTCCACGACCGGGGCGTCAACGCCGCGATCAACGTGAAGAAGACCGCCGGACTCGGCGGTGACAGCCTGCGGAGCGTAGGTAAGACCGGGACACCACGTCCGGCACCACGTGCAGAAACAGGAAGCCAAGGATTCCCGACCGAACCCTGTGCCGCGTAGCTGCACAGCAACGGAAGCGGAAGCCAGAATCCCCGCCCTTCAGGGCGGGGTTGCAGGTCAAGCTCCCGAACCATGGATTCCGCCGCCCTCTGCGGAGCTTCGCACCCCTCATATTCATCGAGCGTGATCGTCCCGGCGCTCAAGAAACTCCCCGTCCAGGAGGGCCCTGGTGCAGGCCTGACAGACAAACCGGTACGCCTCTCCGAGCCCGTCTCCTTCCGGGGCGAGAAGCGCAACCTGGACGCCGCCGACGGCCGAGCGGATCGCCCGCGCCCTCGCCACCGCCGCCGCACGCACCCCTGGCGAGGCGCCGCTCCCGGCCGCCGAGGCCGAATCGCTCGCTCTCGCCCTGGCCGCCACGCTGTTCGCCCTCGGCGGCCTCACCATGAACGACGTACAGGCAGCCCGTCTCGCCCAGCACACGCCCGCCTCTTCCCGCACGCCCGGATCACCGTCGACCAGCGCTGACCCGCGTACCAACCCCGGACACGAGAAACGGGTGGGCCCGAACCGTTCCGTCAGGAACAGTTCGGGCCCACCCGTATCAGGCTCGCCCCGGAGGGGTTACGCCTCCTTGCTCAGGTTCGGCCCGGCGGAGCCGCCCGCGGCCGCGTCCTCGATCGGCGGGGCGTCGGGCAGTGCCGCCTTCTCCTCGCCGCGGAAGGTGAAGGTCTTGTTCTCGCCCTCGCCCTCCGTGTCCACGACCACGATGTGGCCCGGGCGCAGCTCGCCGAAGAGGATCTTCTCCGACAGGCTGTCCTCGACCTCACGCTGGATCGTGCGACGCAGCGGACGCGCGCCGAGCACGGGGTCGTAGCCCTTCTTGGAGAGCAGTTCCTTGGCGGACTGCGAGAGCTCGATGCCCATGTCGCGGTCCTTGAGGCGCTCGTCCACCTTCGTGATCATCAGGTCGACGATCGTGAGGATGTCGTCCTGGCTGAGCTGCGGGAAGACGACGACGTCGTCGACACGGTTGAGGAACTCGGGGCGGAAGTGCTGCTTGAGCTCGTCCGACACCTTGTTCTTCATGCGCTCGTAGTTGGACTTCGAGTCACCCATGGCCGCGAAGCCGAGGTTGAAGCCCTTCGAGATGTCACGGGTTCCAAGGTTGGTCGTCATGATGATGACCGTGTTCTTGAAGTCCACGACGCGGCCCTGGGAGTCGGTCAGTCGACCGTCTTCCAGGATCTGCAGAAGGCTGTTGAAGATGTCCGGGTGGGCCTTCTCGACCTCGTCGAAAAGAACCACCGAGAACGGCTTGCGCCGCACCTTCTCGGTCAGCTGACCGCCCTCTTCGTAACCCACGTATCCGGGCGGGGAACCGAAGAGACGCGACACCGTGTGCTTCTCGCTGAACTCCGACATGTCGAGGGAGATCAGCGCCTCCTCGTCACCGAAGAGGAACTCGGCGAGCGCCTTGGAGAGCTCGGTCTTACCGACACCGGACGGGCCCGCGAAGATGAACGAACCACCGGGACGCTTCGGGTCCTTCAGACCGGCCCGCGTACGACGGATCGCCCGCGAGAGCGCCTTGACGGCGTCCTTCTGGCCGACCACCCGCTTGTGGAGCTCGTCCTCCATGCGCAGCAGACGCGAGGACTCCTCCTCGGTCAGCTTGAAGACCGGAATGCCGGTGGCGGTCGCGAGGACCTCGGCGATCAGATCGCCGTCGACCTCCGCGACGACATCCATGTCGCCGGCCTTCCATTCCTTCTCGCGCTTGGCCTTCGCGGCGAGCAGCTGCTTCTCCTTGTCGCGGAGAGAGGCCGCCTTCTCGAAGTCCTGGGAGTCGATGGCCGACTCCTTGTCGCGACGCACGCCCGCGATCTTCTCGTCGAACTCGCGGAGGTCCGGCGGCGCGGTCATCCGGCGGATGCGCATCCGGGAACCGGCCTCGTCGATCAGGTCGATCGCCTTGTCCGGCAGGAAGCGGTCCGAGATGTACCGGTCGGCCAGGGTCGCGGCCTGGACGAGGGCCTCGTCCGTGATGGAGACCCGGTGGTGGGCCTCGTAACGGTCACGCAGGCCCTTGAGGATCTCGATCGTGTGCGGCAGCGACGGCTCCGCGACCTGGATCGGCTGGAAGCGGCGCTCGAGGGCCGCGTCCTTCTCCAGGTGCTTGCGGTACTCGTCGAGCGTCGTCGCACCGATGGTCTGCAGCTCACCGCGGGCCAGCATGGGCTTCAGGATGGAAGCCGCGTCGATGGCGCCCTCGGCGGCACCCGCACCGACCAGCGTGTGCAGCTCGTCGATGAACAGGATGATGTCGCCGCGCGTGCGGATCTCCTTGAGCACCTTCTTGAGGCGCTCCTCGAAGTCACCGCGGTAGCGGGAGCCGGCGACCAGCGCGCCGAGGTCAAGCGTGTAGAGGTGCTTGTCCTTCAGCGTCTCGGGCACCTCGCCCTTGACGATCGCCTGGGCCAGGCCCTCGACGACCGCCGTCTTGCCGACGCCGGGCTCACCGATCAGGACCGGGTTGTTCTTGGTGCGGCGCGACAGAACCTGCATGACGCGCTCGATTTCCTTCTCGCGCCCGATGACCGGGTCGAGCTTGGTCTCGCGAGCGGCCTGCGTGAGGTTGCGGCCGAACTGGTCGAGCACCAGGGACGTCGAGGGCGTGCCCTCGGCAGGGCCGCCGCTTGCGCCGGCGGTCTCCTTGCCCTGGTAACCGGAGAGCAGCTGGATGACCTGCTGCCGCACCCGGTTGAGGTCTGCGCCCAGCTTGACCAGGACCTGGGCGGCGACGCCCTCGCCCTCACGGATCAGGCCGAGCAGGATGTGCTCCGTGCCGATGTAGTTGTGGCCCAGCTGAAGGGCCTCGCGGAGCGACAGCTCCAGGACCTTCTTGGCACGGGGAGTGAAGGGGATGTGGCCGGACGGAGCCTGCTGGCCCTGCCCGATGATCTCCTCCACCTGCTGGCGGACCGCCTCGAGCGAAATCCCGAGGCTCTCCAGGGCCTTAGCGGCGACACCCTCGCCCTCGTGGATCAAGCCCAGGAGGATGTGCTCGGTGCCGATGTAATTGTGGTTGAGCATCCGGGCTTCTTCCTGAGCCAGGACGACAACCCGCCGCGCGCGGTCGGTGAACCTCTCGAACATCGTTAATCGCTCCTCAGAGCGGTCAGGCAGTTAGGGGTCGGTCCCCTCCCTGTCCTTCCGCAGCTTAGTCCCGCAAGCGGGGACCGCTCATTCCATCTGCCGACACCCGTTCATGGTCTCCTGCCCCGAACGCCGACAACTGCTCCAACCCGATGGTGCGAGACGATGTTCCCGCAGGCCAGGCAGATACCCCCACCATCACTACGCCGATGGCGAACGCAGACTGCCCGTCCCGCACGTGTCGCCCCTCCCACTAGGGATGTCTTACCCGTAAGGACTGACACTCCATGCGGCGCGCCCCGGTTCCCTCCGCTACGGGCGAACACCTTTGCGCCGCCCAACGCTCTCGTGCGCCCCTTTTCCGAACACAGTAAGTATGCGCGCGACGACGATGCGTAACCCTGGAGCGTCGGTGGCTGTTGCTCCTGGCATGGTCACCACCACCGGCACGACCGTTCCCGCTCCCCGACTCCCGCTGACCGACACCGGACGCGATCCGGTCCGGCGCTGGTACGAGGACGAACTCGGCTGGGCGACTGCGGCAGGGCCCGACGGCGCACTGCTGCACACCGGGCTGCGCTTCGACGTCCTGGAGGTGCCGGCCGACGCCGGCTTCGCGATGCTGCGCAGACTCGATCCCCGGTCACCGGTGGCCGTGTGCGGGGAAACGATGCGGCTGCTGGTCGCCCCGGGCAGCGCGGACGAGCTGCCGGGGCTGCTCGACTGGCTGGAGTGGGGGGCGCTGCCCCTGGACCTCGTCGCGGTCGGGACGGGCGGTCTCATGGACGCGCCGACGCCTCCGGGGTGGCACGGCTCGCAGGAGGCCGCTGTGTGGGTGCGGCCCCCCGAGCCCGGCTGCGAGGTGGAACCGGTGCTACCGGCCCTGACGAGCCTGTCGGCCGTCTCGACCTGGTCGGTCGTGGGGGGCGGTGGGGGCGCCCCCGATCTCGTACGCCTCGTGGACACGGCGGCGACGCACTGCCACCGGGCCCGCCTGCGTCGCGGCGCGGCTGCGCCGGCGACCACGTCAACAAAGCGACCAAAGCGGCCGTCCCGTCAGCCGTTGGCCTTCTCGTAGGCCTCACGGATCGACTGGGGAACGCGGCCGCGGTCGTTGACCTCGTACCCGTTCTCCTTCGCCCACGCGCGGATCTGCGCGGTGTCCTGGTTGCCACCGCCGGACGTGGCGCGCGCCTTGCCCCGGCCGCTCGAACGGCCACCGGTGCGACGACCACCCTTGAGGTACGGCTCAAGGAGGCCACGGAGCTTGTCCGCATTGGCGGTGGTGAGGTCGATCTCGTACGACTTACCGTCGAGCGCGAACGTCACCGTCTCGTCCGCCTCGCCACCGTCGAGGTCATCGACAAGAAGGACCTGAACCTTCTGTGCCACCGGATTTCCTTTCATCGAAATCTGAAGGGCGGCCCCGCGACCATGGCCGCCGATTCGCCGTCCCCTTGTTATATGCAGTACTGCAGTACGTCGGAAAGCAAACCGCTTTTGCCCGAAAAACACAAACCCCTGGCTGAGATCCGGGAGAGATCTCGGAGTTGAACACTGCCCGCGCGGCCCAAAAACATGCGCGATTCGGACATAGGGAACCGTTGCAAGCACGCATGCCGGAATAGCACCCGGCGGCGATCACAGATGCAGAAGCATCCGGCTGTTGCCCAAGGTGTTCGGTTTCACTCGTTCGAGACCCAGGAACTCTGCTACGCCCTCGTCATAGGAACGCAGCAGCTCACTGTAGACATCGGTGTCGACCGTATCGACGGGTGTCTCGCCGATCTCCACGAACGCGTGCTTGGCGAAGAACTCGACTTCGAAGGTGAGGCAGAAAACCCGCCGAACACCGATCCAGCGCGCGGTCTGAAGAAGCTTCTCGAGCAGCAGATGCCCCACGCCGGACCCCTTGACCTGCGGATCCACCGCGAGCGTGCGGACTTCCGCGAGGTCTTCCCACATGATGTGCAGCGCGCCGCAGCCGACGACCGCTGCGTTGTCGTCGCGTTCCGCGACCCAGAACTCCTGGATGTCCTCGTAAAGCGTCACGGTGGCTTTGTCGAGCAGGATCCCCTGTCGGCTGTACGCGTCGAGCAGGCGGCGCACCTCCGGCACATCGGCCGTCCTCGCCCTGCGTACGGTGACTGCTTTACGGGTCGATTCGACGGTTGACCCGACTTCGGGGAGCTCTGCTGGCATGTCCGGACGCTATCGCCCGGCTCCGTCGTCCGCTTCCTCGGGGGCCGAGGGGACTTCGGCCGGCAGTTCGGGCGACACGATCCGCATGGCATCCCTGAGTGCCTCGCGCTGCCCCGCCGACATCATCCCGAAGAACGCGACGAGGGCGGCGGCCGGGTTGTCACTCTGCGCCCAGGCCTCGTTCATCAGCGCCGCCGAGTACGCGGCCCGGGTGGAGACCGCCTCATATCGATAGGCCCGGCCTTCCGCTTCGCGGCGTACCCAGCCCTTCTGATGGAGATTGTCCAATACGGTCATGACGGTCGTGTAGGCGATGGACCGTTCCTGTTGGAGGTCCTCCAGGACTTCCCTCACGGTGACCGGGCGGTTCCACTTCCACACCCGCGTCATCACTGCGTCTTCGAGTTCTCCCAAGGGGCGCGGCACGAGAAGCACAATAGTGGGAGAAGTCGGTAATTCAACGTGGGACGTGGCGATGATCGCCGAGCAATGACAAAAGGGGCGCCCGGCGGGCGCCCCTCACTGCGGTTTCCGTACCGGTCGCGTCCGCGCTCAGGCGGTCGCGTCCCGCTGCGCGCCGCCGCCCTGCCGGGCGGACTCGGCGCGCGCGATGGCGGCGTCGACGGCCGCGTCCTCCTTGGCCTTCTTGTCGCCGCCCTGCGACTTCACGATGGTCACGATCAGACCGACGAAGAACGCGGCCATCACGACCGGGGGCACGAGCGCGGAGACGTAGTCCATGCCCCCAGAGTAGCTACCCGACGGCCAGTCGTTGCGACGGGGCCGGGGGTTGGGCGGGGCGGCGCTTCGGTGGGAAGACCTCGGCCGGGGTGGGGACCGGGCGCGGCGGGGCCTCGGGGGCCGGCCTCGCGGGCTTGCCGCCGTCCGCCTCCGAGAGGCCGCCGGGCAGGGCGAGCAGGTGGGTGCGAGAGGCCGGGACGCGGGGGCGGTACAGCGCGTCGAACTTGTCGCGTACGCCCTGTTCCGCCAGGTCGCGGCAGCGGGCGAGGAGGGCCACCGCGCCGGGGTTCGCGGGCAGCGCGCGCAGCGCCGTGAGGTCGTCGGCGCCGGGCCTGTGGCCCGCCGCCAGGGCCTCCTTGAGGAGGCTCAGATAGCCGGGGGCGGAGCCGGGCAGGGCGGCCCGGTAGCGGTCGAGGTCGGAGCGGAGGAAGGACCGCATGCGGATGCCTTCCTTGGCCGCTTCGTCGACCGACTCCGCGAGTCGCAGACAGGACCGGACGTCCTCGTCCGAGACGGGGCTGGGGTGGAGGGCGAGGGCGAGGGCGCGTCGGAGCACACGCAGCTCTTCTGCACCGAACGCCATGCCGCCGCGGTTTCCGTAGGGCGTGGGCATGAAATGACGATACGTCCCATTACGGACAAATCGGGTTAATCGGCAATTCCCGGGCGCGCCCTGACCTTCGTAACCGATTCAGAGCCGAGAAACGTTCCGCTCGTACACGAGCCGCAGCCCGATCAGCGTCAGCCACGGCTCGTGCTCGTCGATCACGGTGGCCTCGCCGAGGACCATCGGCGCGAGCCCGCCCGTCGCGATGACGGTCACGTCGTCCGGGTCGTCCGCGAGCTCCTTCGCCATCCGGTTCACGACCCCGTCGACCTGGCCCGCGAAGCCGTACACGATGCCCGCCTGCATGGCCTCGACCGTGTTCTTGCCGATGACGCTGCGCGGCCTGGCCAGCTCGATCTTGCGCAGCTGGGCGCCGCGCATGCCGAGCGCCTCGACGGAGATCTCGATGCCGGGCGCGATCACGCCGCCCGCGTACTCGCCACGCGCGGACACCGCGTCGAAGGTCGTGGCCGTGCCGAAGTCCACGACGATCGCCGGGCCGCCGTACATCTCGACGGCCGCGACCGCGTTGATGATCCGGTCGGCGCCGACCTCCTTGGGGTTGTCCATGAGGATCGGCACGCCGGTCTTGATGCCGGGTTCGACCAGGACGGCGGGTACGTCGCCGTAGTAGCGGCGGGTGACCTCGCGCAGCTCGTGCAGGACCGAGGGGACGGTCGAGCAGATGGCGATGCCGTCGATGCCGTCGCCCAGTTGGTCGCCGAGCAGCGGGTGCATGCCCATCAGGCCCTTGAGCAGGACGGCGAGTTCGTCGGCCGTCCTGCGCGCGTCCGTGGAGATGCGCCAGTGCTCGATGATCTCCTCGCCGTCGAAGAGCCCGAGGACGGTGTGGGTGTTGCCGACGTCGATGGTGAGCAGCATCAGGCGTCCGCTCCAGAAGACAAGGCGCGAAGCGCTTCCTCAGAAGGGTGGTGGCGGGAGACGGGCGGGCACAGGTCGAGGCCGATGTCGAGGATCGGTGAGGAGTGGGTGAGCGCACCCACGGCGAGGTAGTCGACGCCCGTCTTCGCGTACGTAGCGGCGTTTTCCAGGGTGAGGCGGCCGGAGGACTCCAGGAGCGCGCGGCCGTCGGTGATCGCCACCGCCTCCTCCGTCTCACCCGGCGTGAAGTTGTCCAGGAGGATCAGGTCGGCGCCCGCGTCGAGCACCTCGCGCAGCTGGTGCAGGGTGTCGACCTCGACCTCGATCGGCAGGCCGGGGAAGCGCTCGCGCACGGCCTGGAAGGCCTGCGCCACACCACCGGCAGCGACCACGTGGTTGTCCTTGACCAGGGCCGCGTCCGACAGGGACATGCGGTGGTTGACGCCGCCGCCCATGCGGACCGCGTACTTCTCCAGGGAGCGCAGGCCGGGCGTCGTCTTGCGGGTGTCGCGGACCTTCGCCTTCGTGCCGTCCAGCACGTCCGCCCACGCGCGCGTGGCGGTCGCGATGCCGGAGAGGCGGCACATGATGTTGAGCGCGGTGCGCTCGGCGGTGAGCAGGTCGCGGGTGCGGGTGGTGACCGACAGGAGCTTCTGGCCCGCCTCGATCCGGTCGCCGTCCTCCGCGTGCCGCTCGACCTCGAACTCGTCGGCGGCCACTACGGAGATGACCGCTTCGGCGACGCGCAGGCCCGCCACGACGCCCGCCTCGCGGGCCGTGAAGTCGGCAGTGGCGACGGCCTCTTCGGGGATCGTGGCGACGGTCGTGACGTCCACGCCGCCGTCCAGGTCCTCGGTGATCGCCATGTGGGCGATGTCCTCGATCTCGACCGGGTGCAGGCCCGCGTCGAGCAGCAGCTGGGCGAGCGACGGGTCGAGGCCGCACTCCATGACGTCGGAGGCGTTCTCGTCGCTGCCCTGCGCACAGCCGCAGCTGTCGCCGCAGCCGCCGCTGTCGGCGAGGGGGAGGTCGGGGGTGGCGCTCACGTCGGTCACTGCTCCTGAGGGTTCTTGGCCGTTGCCGGGAAGTCTGCTGTGGGTGTGGTGTACGTGGCCAGAGTCCGGTCCGGATTCAGGCGTACGACGATGTGGCTGCGCCACGAGGCATCGTCGCGGTCCGGGTGGTCCTCGCGCCAGTGGCAACCGCGGGTCTCCTCGCGGCGGCGGGCGGCGGCGACCAGGACGCGGGCCACGCACAGGAGGTTGGTGGCCTCCCAGGTGTCGACGCCGGGCTCGGCCGTCTTGCCGTTCTCCGTAAGGGAGTTGACCGCTTCGGCGTGGATGCGGCCGAGCCGGGCGGCGGCCTCCGCGAGTGAGTCACCGGAGCGCAGGACGCCCGCGCCCGCCGTCATCACGCGCTGGATGGCGAAGCGGGCCTCCGGGGGCAGCAGCGGGTGCGTCGGGGTCGGCGGGTGCTCCACGGGGGCGGGCACGCGCGCGTGGAGGCCGCTTCCCGCGTGCTGCCGCTCGATGTCGTCCGCGATGCGCTCCGCGTAGACGAGGCCTTCCAGAAGGGAGTTGGAGGCCAGCCGGTTCGCCCCGTGGACGCCCGTGCAGGCCGCCTCCCCGCACGCGTACAGGCCCGGCACGGTGGTGCGGCCGTACAGGTCGGTGCGGACGCCTCCGGAGGCGTAGTGCGCGGCGGGGGCGATCGGGATCGGCTCGGTCACCGGGTCGATGCCGTGGGCGCGGCAGGCCGCGAGGATCGTGGGGAACCGGTGCTCCCACATGTCGGCACCGAAGTGCCGCCCGTCGAGGTACATGTGCTCGACGCCCTGCTCCAGCATGCGGCGCGTGATGCCCTTGGCGACGATGTCGCGGGGCGCCAGTTCGGCGAGTTCGTGCTGCCCCACCATGAAGCGCACGCCGTCCGCGTCCACGAGGTGGGCGCCTTCGCCGCGTACGGCTTCGGAGACGAGCGGCTGCTGGCCCTCGGCGTCCGCGCCCAGGAACAGCACGGTCGGGTGGAACTGGACGAATTCCAGGTCGCTGACCTCGGCGCCCGCGCGCAGGGCGAGGGCCACGCCGTCACCCGTGGACACGTGCGGGTTCGTGGTCGCCGAGAAGACCTGGCCCATGCCGCCGGTCGCGAGGACGACGGCGGGGGCCAGGACCGCGCCGACGCCATCGTGCTGGCCCTCTCCCATGACGTGCAGGGAGACGCCGGCCGTGCGGCCCTCGGTGTCCGTCAACAGGTCCAGTACCAGGGCGTTCTCGACGGTTTCCACGCCACGCGCGCGTACGGCTTCCACCAGTGCGCGGGAGATCTCCGCTCCGGTCGCGTCGCCGCCCGCGTGCGCGATGCGGCGCCGGTGGTGGCCGCCCTCGCGGGTCAGTTCCAGGTCGCCCTCCGCGGACTCGTCGAAGTGCGCGCCGGTCTCGATCAGCCGGCGGACGGCGTCGGGTCCCTCGGTGACGAGGGTGCGCACGGCCGCCTCGTCGCACAGCCCGACACCGGCGACCAGGGTGTCGTCCAGGTGCTGCTCGGGGGTGTCGCCCTCACCGAGCGCCGCGGCCACGCCGCCCTGCGCCCAGCGCGTGGAGCCTTCGTCGAGGCTGGCCTTGGTGACGACGACGGTGCGCAGGCCCGCGGCCTGGCAGCGCAGCGCCGCGGTCAGGCCCGCGACTCCGGAGCCGACGACCACGACGTCCGCTGCGACGTTCCAGCCGGGGGTGGGGGCGTGGAGCCTTATACCGGTGCTGCTCACTGGTGTCCTCCAAAGGTCAGCGGCAGGTTGTCGATGAGGCGGGTGGCGCCCACGCGCGCGGCGACCGCGAGCACGGCCTCGCCCTCGAAGCCGTCGGTCACGTCGGTGAAGTCGCGCGGGTCGACAAGAGCCACGTAGTCGAGCTCGATCGGCGGCTGGAGGCGCTTGGCCTCGTCGAGGATCAGGCGGGCCGCCGCGAGCACGGCCGAGGGGGAGCCCGGGAACGCCGTGGCGACGGCGTGCGAGTCGGCGGCGGCGCGGGCCTCGCCAATCCTTCCGAGCGCCTTGGCCCGCGCGCGCGGGGTCGGGCTCTCGGCGGCACGCGCGCGCAGGGCCTCCTGCGCCGCATGCCGGTCGCGGCCGGTGAACAGGGCGTCGGAGAGGGCAAGCGCGGTGCGGCGCTCGGCCGGGGACAGGTAGCGGTTGCGGGAGGAGAGCGCGAGCCCGTCGTCCTCGCGGACCGTGGGTACGGCGACGATCTCCACGTCGAAGTTCAGATCGCGCGCCATGCGGCGCACCAGGGCGAGCTGCTGCGCGTCCTTCTGGCCGAAGAGGGTCACGTCCGCGCGCGTGAGGTGCAGCAGCTTGGCGACCACGGTGAGCATGCCGTCGAAGTGGCCGGGGCGTGAGGCGCCTTCGAGGCGCTCTCCCATGGGGCCCGCCGTGATGCGGACCTCGGGCTGCCCGCCGGGGTAGACCTCGTCGACGGACGGCGCGAACACGGCGTCCGCGCCCGCCTGTTCGGCGATCTTCACGTCCGCTTCCAGGGTGCGCGGATAGCGGTCGAGGTCCTCGCCCGCGCCGAACTGCAGCGGGTTCACGAAGACGGTGACGACCACTTCGCCGTCCGTACCCGCGCGGGCCCTGGCCGCGCGGATCAAGGTCGCGTGGCCCTCGTGCAGGGCGCCCATCGTCATGACCACGACGCGGCGGCCGGTACGCGTGCGTGCCCGCATGTCGGCGCCCTTGTGGACAAGCCGCGTGTGCGACGTCTGCGCAGGGCTCGTCTCCGTAGAGCTCGTCGGCGTCTCACTCATCTTCGTAGGGCTCGTCTTCGTAGGGCTCGCTTTTACGGAGTCCGTGGGGCTGCTCATCGGGTCTCCTCCGCACCGGTCGCGAGGACGCCCAGCAGGTCCTCCGCGAGCTCCGGCTTCAACAGGCCGTGCGCGAGCGCGCGGTCGGCGGTCGCACGGGCCATCGCGAGATAGCCGGCGACGGTCTGCGGCGCGTGCTTGCGCAGCTCCGCGATGTGGGCGGCGACGGTGCCCGCGTCGCCGCGCGCCACCGGGCCCGTGAGGGCCGCGTCGCCCGACCTGAGCGCGTTGTCGAGCGCCGCGCCGAGCAGCGGGCCCAGCATCCGGTCGGGGGCGCCCACGCCCGCCTCACGGAGCAGTTCCATGGACTCCGCGATCAGGGTGACCAGGTGGTTTGCGCCGAGCGCGAGGGCCGCGTGGTAGAGCGCGCGGTTCTCCTCGGCGATCCACTCGGGTTCGCCGCCCATCTCGATGACCAGGGCCTCCGCGGCGAGCCGCAGCTCCTCGGGCGCGGTGACACCGAACGAGCAGCCCGCCAGGCGCTGGACGTCGACGGCGGTGCCGGTGAACGTCATCGCGGGGTGCAGCGCGAGCGGCAGTCCACCCGCGCGCAGCGCCGGTTCGAGGACCTTCGCGCCGTACCGTCCCGACGTGTGCACGAGCAGCTGGCCAGGCCGTACGGCGCCGGTTTCGGCGAACCCCTCGACCAGGCCCGGCAGGACGTCGTCGGGGACGGTGAGGAGCACCAGGTCGGCCTTGGCGAGGACCTCGGCGGGCGGCACCAGGGGCACGTCGGGCAGCAGCGCGGCCGCCCGCCGCACGGAGGCGTCGGAGACTCCGGAGACGGCGACGGGTCGGTGCCCGGCCAGTTGCAGGGACGCGGCGAGCGCGGGACCGACACGGCCCGCGCCGACGACGCCTACGGTGAGGCGGGCGGGGCGGTCCCTGGGGTCCATGGGTTCGGATCGTGGGTTCGGAGGGGGTGTTGTCACGAGGCGATGGCCTTCCGTTCCAGTCCGCTCGGGGTACCGGACGATTTCTCGTCATGTTAACGCTATCTGTCCGCGTGGGTCCCGGTCGTCCACAGGCTGTGGGCAAGCGCACGCGGGTGCGCCATGATCGACAGATGAACGGAACCGCCGAGAACACTGCCACCCCCGAGAAGACGCAGGCCGAACGGCTGCTCGCGGCCCTGCGGGGAGCGCGACGCACACTGGCCCATGGCCCGACCTGGGCCACGCTCGGCGAGCGGTGGGAGAGCCTGTCCGGCGCCGCGGCGGCGGTGGCCGACCTGTCCGTGGACGTCGACATCTACGGGGACGGCATCGTGGCCGACCTGGAGACGAAGGTCGCCGCGCTGCTCGGCAAGGAGGCGGCCGCGTTCTTCCCCACCGGCACGATGGCCCAGCAGGTCGCGCTGCGCTGCTGGGCGGGCCGCACCGGCAACTCCACGGTGGCCCTGCACCCGCTGGCGCACCCGGAGGTCCACGAGCGGGAGGCGCTGACCACGGTGGCAGGGCTGCGCACCGTGCACCCCACGAAGGCGGCGCGGCAGATCGGCGCCGATGACGTGCACGACCTGGCCGAGCCGTTCGGGACGCTGATGCTCGAACTGCCGCTCAGGGACGCGGGATTCGTGCTGCCCACGTGGGAGGAGCTGGCAGAGGTCTGCGAGGCGGCACGCGCGCGTGACGCCGTGATCCACTTCGACGGGGCCCGCCTGTGGGAGACCACGGCGCACTTCGGGCGCCCGCTGGACGAGATCGCGGAGCTCGCGGACAGCGTCTACGTGTCGTTCTACAAGTCGCTCGGCGGCCTCAGTGGCGCGGTGCTCGCGGGCCCGGAGTCGTTCATCGGCGAGGCGAGGGCCTGGCGGCACCGCTACGGCGGCCTGGTCTTCCAGCAGTTCCCGCAGGCGATCTCGGCGCTGGCGGGTCTTGAGCGGGAGTTGCCGCGGCTCCCCGAATACGTGGCGCACGCGCGCATGGTCGCGCAGGCACTGCGGGAGGGTTTCGCCAAGGCCGGTGTCACCGGGGCGCGGGTGTCCCCCGAGGTGCCGCACACGCACCAGTTCAAGGTCTGGCTGCCCTACGACGCCGAGGCACTCACGGAGGCCGGGATCGCGCAGGTGGAGGAGACCCGGACGGCGCTGTTCGCGCGCTGGTCGGACGAGGGCGCGGTGCCGGGGCTCGCGGCCACGGAGGTCACGGTCGCCGCGGCGGGCCTGGAGTGGAGCCGGGACGACGTCCACGCGGCCGTCGCGGACTTCGTGGGGCGGCTCTCTTCGTAGCGGCGCGGATCCCCCCGCAGGGGCGACCGGCTCAGCAACCGGCCGGGTGGCCGCGGCGACCGGAGAGCCGTCGGGCCAGCGCCGCCCGGATCCGGCCGCGGGCCGGGCGGCCTGCCACGACCGCGTTGAACCGGCGGTAGTCGCGCAGCTCCCGGAAGGCGGCCACGTCGTGCCGGCCGGGCGCCGGTGGGGCCGCGTCGCCGCGCTGGGCGGCGCGGTAGAGGTCGATGGCGTACTGCTGGGTGATGCTCACGTCAAACACCTCGCCCTTCATCTCAATTGTCGCGCCGTGACCGGAAATCAGCCTGTTTGCTGCCGTTCGGGGCCGATGAGTACGAGATTGCGCCCGGCGCCGCCGCGCGGTCACGTCGATTGACGGGAGCCGTCAATCGAGGGACCGACTGTCAGTGGCGGCGTGCACCATGGGGTCATGAGCGTGCGCATCGACATCACGGGCTTGACACCTGAGCGGATCAGCGTGGTGCCCTCGCCCCTGGCCGAGCTCGGCGAGGCGCTGCACGCGCTGGCGGAGCCCGCGCACCATCCGGGGCTGCAGGGGTGGGTGACGAGTGTGTCCGCGCGCCTGGACGCATGCCTCGCGGATCGGCTCTGCGAGGCGGACTTCCTGTGGCGGACGACGTTCTCGGACGTCTTCATGCCGTTCGCCGGGATACCGGGGCGGCGCACGCTGCCGGGGGCCACGCTCGCCGAGGACCTCGACCTGCTGGACAAGCTGTCCGACGAGCAATTCGTCGAAGCCGCCCTGGAGTTCACCTGCCAGCAGTCCTACGGCGCCCCGGACTACGGCCGCCTGGCGGACCCGCGCACCCGTGAGCGCGCCCTCGACCTCGCGGCCGCACGCGGGACGCACCAAGTGCGGTTCACCCAGCGCCTCCTGGACGACCCGCCGGCCATGCGCGCCTGGTTCCGCGAGCTGATGGAGGACTGCGACGAGGCGTTCTTCGCGGACGCGTGGCCGCGCCTTCAGCACCAACTGGCGGCGGACGCCCGTCACAAGAAGGAGCTGTTGCGCCGCAAGGGGATGCGGGCAGGACTCACGTCCGTGTCCGCCGCCGTCTCGATGGACGAGGAGGGGCGCACCGTCTCCGTCGACAAGGTCGTGGAGGGCCGTACGGTGACGGCCCAGGGTGGCCTCGTCCTGGTGCCGACGAGCCTCGGCTGGCCGCACCTGCTGGTGCTGCACCGGCACGACTGGCAGCCGGTGATCCACTACCCCGTGGCCTCGCCCGGTCTCGCCTCACCGCCCTCCGTGGAACTGCTGACGCGACGCATGGCGGCCCTCGCCCACCCGGTCCGTATCCGCCTGTGCCGGCACCTGGCCCGCGGTTCGTACACGACGAGCGAGCTGGTCGACGCGCACGGGATGACGGCGCCGGAGATATCCCGGCACCTGTCGGTCCTGAAGAAGGCCGGCCTGATCACCACGCGGCGGCAAGGCCGCTACGTACAGCACCAGTTGGACCTGAGCGTCGTCTCGCGCCTCGGTGGGGACTTCATCGAGGGAGTCCTCCGCTGACCGCCCCCGGGCCTCAGGCCCCCGCGCCGCCCGCCCGGACGAGCCCCGTCTCGTAGGCGAGGACGACGACCTGGACCCGGTCGCGCAGGTCGAGCTTCGTAAGGATGCGGCCCACATGGGTCTTCACCGTGGCCTCGGACAGCACCAGGCGCGCGGCGATCTCGCCGTTCGAGTGCCCCTGGGCGACCAGGATCATGACCTCGCGCTCGCGCTCGGTGAGCCGCTCCAGCCGCTTGTGCTGCGGCTGGTCGGGGCTGCTCGGCAGCATCGGGGCGAACCGGTCGAGCAGCCGCCGGGTCGTGGACGGGGCGACCACCGCGTCGCCGCTGTGCACGGAGCGGATCGCGGTGAGCAGCTCGCCCGGCGGCACGTCCTTGAGCATGAAGCCGGAGGCCCCCGCCCTGAGCCCCGAGAACGCGTACTCGTCGAGGTCGAAGGTGGTCAGGATGAGGACCTTGGGCGGGTCGTCCTCGGCGCAGATCCGCCGCGTCGTCTCGACCCCGTCGAGCTTCGGCATGCGGACGTCCATGAGGACCACGTCCACCGAGGCCGAGCGCAGCACCTCCAGCGCCTCGACGCCGTCGCCCGCCTCGGCGACGACCTCCATGTCCGGCTGTGCGGCAAGCACCATCCGGAAGCCGGTGCGCAGCAGCACCTGGTCGTCGACGAGCATGACCTTGATCGACATCGGGCGGTCCTCACTTGTACCTACGGACTTGTACCAGTCAGTGGACCAGTACGTGTCGGTGGACTTGTACGTGTCAATGGGCGGGCTTGAGAGGCAGCAGCACGCTGATACGGAAGCCACCGCCGGGCCGCGGTCCCGCGTCCAGCGTGCCGCCGACCATACCGACGCGCTCACGCATACCGATAAGGCCGTGGCCGCGGCCGTCCGCGCCCCCGTCCTCGTACAGCTCGTGCGGGGCGCCCTTGCCGTCGTCCTCGACGAGCAGGCCGAGGCCGTCGTCGAAGTAGACCAGGCGGACACTCGCGCCCGCGTTCGGACCGGCGTGCTTACGGGTGTTGGTGAGCGCTTCCTGGACGATGCGGTACGCGGTCAGCTCGACGCCGCTGGGCAGCGGGCGCGGGGTGCCCTCCACCCTGAAGTCGACCGGGAGGCCCGCCGTGCGCACCTCGTCGACGAGCTCCTCTATCTGCTCGACGTCGGGCTGCGGAACGTACTCGCCGGCCTCCTCGTGCTCGCCGGTGCGCAGTACGCCGAGCAGCCTGCGCATCTCCGCGAGGGCCTGCCTGCCGGTGCCCGAGATGGTCTCCAGGGCCTTCTTGGCCTGGTCGGGCGCCTGGTCGAGGACGTACGCGGCGCCGTCGGCCTGCACCACCATCACCGACACGTTGTGCGCGACGACGTCGTGCAACTCGCGGGCGATACGCGCCCGTTCGGCCGCCACCGCGACCTTCGACTGCGCCTCGCGCTCCTTCTCCAGGCGGTTGGCGCGCTCCTCCAGCTGTGCCAGATACGCGCGCCTGGTGCGCAGCGAGTCGCCGAGCACCCAGGCGAGGGCGAACGGCACCATCTGGAAGACCGTGACGAGGATCTGGCCCGTGGTGCCTATCTCGCCGCCGGTGGGCCAGCGGAGCAGGGAGAGCGGCGCCGCGAGCAGTCCGCCGATCAGACCGGAGCGGGACGCCCAGCGCGGGCCGCTCACCGCGCAGGTGTAGATGACGACCAGCATCGCGAAGTCCGAGGGATTGACCCTGACGTCGAACACCAGCTGGCCGAGGCCCGTGGCCACCGCGAGCAGCAGCATCTTCTCCGGCATCCGACGGCGCAGCGCGACCACCAGGCACATCAGGACGGCGCAGACGATCAGCGCCACCTCGTTCCCGTGGCCGTCACCGCCCGCTCCGTTCGCCCCGACCACGGACATGCCGAAAAGAATCACGGCCCAGAAGCCGTCGACCCAGGTCGGGTGTCCGCGGATGAAGTCGTAGACGCGCTGCACGTAACCCAGCGTAGGGAAGCGTGCAGCGTGCAGGGGTCAACCGGAGGGTCGATCCGGACCCGGCGCGTGTACTCCTGAAGGTGGAGGGACCCCTCGGCGCGTGCGCCCGGCGCACATAGCCTTCAGGTGTGGAGAACGGACAACAGGAGGCACCGCGCGGATGGCGCGCGGCCACCGAAGAGGCGCTGTACGGACCGGCCGGCTTCTACCGGAAACCCGAGGGTCCAGCCGGGCATTTCCGCACGTCAGTGCATGCGTCGCCGCTGTTCGCCGAAGCCGTCGCCGAGCTGTTGTGCCGGGTGGACGCGGCCCTCGGCGAGCCCGCCGAATTGGCGTTCGTCGACATGGCGGCGGGTCGCGGCGAGCTGGTTTCGCGCGTCCTCCAGGTGCTGCCGGGAAAAGTGGCGCCACGCGTGCGTGCCTACGCGGCGGAGAAGGCGGAACCTCCCGCCGGACTCGACCACCGGATCGAGTGGCGGTCGGTGCCGCCCACCGGTGTCACCGGGCTCCTCTTCGCGAACGAGTGGCTCGACAACGTGCCCCTGGAGGTCGTCGAGGCGGACACGGACGGCACGGCCCGGCTGGTCCTCGTACGCGAGGACGGCACGGAGACGCTCGACAGCGGGCCCCTCGACGAGACCTCCGCGGACTGGCTGCGCCACTGGTGGCCGCTGCCGCCCGAGCCGGGCCTGCGCGCCGAGGTGGGGCGGCCCCGCGACGAGGCCTGGGCGGCCGCTGTACGCACTCTGGAGCGCGGCCTGGCGGTGGCGGTGGACTACGCGCACACGCGGGCCTCCCGGCCGCCCTTCGGCACGCTCACCGGCTTCCGCGAGGGCCGGGAGACCAGGCCCGTGCCCGACGGCTCCTGCGACATCACGGCGCACGTGGCACTGGACGCGTGCGCGACCGCGCCGGGCGCCCGTCTCCGCACGCAGCGCGCCGCCCTGGAGGCCCTCGGCGTCAGCGCGGGCCGCCCGCCGCTGGCCCTCGCCTCCCAGGACCCGGCGGCGTACGTCCGGGCGCTCGCGGGCGCCGGAGAGGCCGCGGAGCTGACCGCGCGGGGCGGGCTCGGCGACTTCGGCTGGCTGGTCGAACCGGTGGGCCTGCCGGTGGACGGCCTAGTTGTCGATACCGGCCTACTTGTCGATGTCCCCGACCACGAAGAACAGTGACCCGAGGATCGCCACCATGTCGGCGACAAGCGTCCCCGGAAGCAGCTCGGTCAGCGCCTGGATGTTGTTGTACGAGGCGGAGCGCAGCTTGAGCCGGTACGGCGTCTTCTCGCCCTTGGAGACGAGGTAGTAGCCGTTGATGCCGAGCGGGTTCTCCGTCCACGCGTACGTGTGGCCCTCGGGCGCCTTGAGGACCTTCGGGAGGCGCTGGTTGACCGGGCCCTGCGGGAGTTCCGCGATCCGGTCGAGGCAGGCGTCGGCGAGGTCGAGCGCGTTGTGCGCCTGCTCCAGGAGGCACTCGAACCGGGCCAGGCAGTCGCCTTCTTGTCGCGTGACGACCTTCAGGGTGTCCTGCAGCTCTCCGTAGGCGAGGTACGGCTCGTCCCGCCTGAGGTCGAAGTCGACGCCGGAGCCGCGGGCGATCGGGCCGCTGACTCCGTAGGCGTGCGCGGCCTCGGCGGAGAGCACGCCCACCCCGCGCGTGCGGCCCCGGAAGATCTCGTTGCCGAGGACGAGGTTGTCGTAGACGTCCATGCGGGAGCGCACGCTCGCGACGGCCGCCCGCGCGCGGGTGGTCCAGCCGAGCGGCAGGTCCTCCTTGAGGCCGCCGACGCGGTTGAACATGTAGTGCATGCGCCCGCCGGAGACCTCCTCCATGACGTTCTGGAGTTCCTCGCGCTCACGGAAGGCGTGGAAGACGGGTGTGATTCCGCCCAGTTCGAGCGGGTACGAACCCAGGAACATCAGATGGTTGAGCACCCGGTTCAGCTCGGCGAGCAACGTCCGCAGCCACACGGCGCGCTCCGGTACCTCCATGCCGAGCATCCGCTCGACGGCGAGCACGACACCCAGCTCGTTCGAGAACGCGGACAGCCAGTCGTGGCGGTTGGCGAGCATCACGATCTGCCGGTAGTCGCGCGCTTCGAAGAGCTTCTCCGCACCGCGGTGCATGTAGCCGATGACCGGCTCCGCCTGCTGGATCCGCTCGCCGTCGAGCACGAGACGCAGGCGCAGCACACCATGGGTGGAAGGGTGCTGCGGACCGATGTTGAGCACCATGTCGGTGCTCTCCGCGGCACCACCGATGCCGACCGTGGCCTGAGTCGTGGGCGTCATGGACACAGTCTCTCGTACGTAGGGTGGCCGCATGAAGACAGGGCCGACAGGGGCGGCGGGCTCGACAGGGCCGACGAGCACCACAGGGCCGGAGTGGACCGGGCTGCCCGCCGGGCTGCTGAAACTGCGCCGCCTGCTGTTGCTCATGTGGCTGGTGCCGCTGGCGGTGGCACTCGTGGTGCTGCTCGCCATGTTCGTGGGCCCCGGATGGGCGGCGTTCGGCGTGCTCCCCCTCGTGGTCCTGGTGTGGGGCTGGGTGATGCTCGGCCGCAACTGGCGCTCGTGGCGGTACGCGGAGCGGGCCGACGACCTGCTGATCACCCGCGGCGTCCTGTGGCACGAGGAGACGATCGTGCCGTACGGGCGGATGCAGCTCGTCGAGGTGACATCCGGCCCGCTGGAGCGGAAGTTCGGCCTGGCCAGCCTGCAACTGCACACCGCCGCCGCGGCCACCGACGCGACGATCCCCGGTCTCGCGCCCGCTGAGGCCGAACGCCTTCGCGACCGCCTCACCGAACTCGGCGAGGCCCGATCGGCGGGCCTGTGACGCCCTCCCGCGTCCCCGACGGCGCCCCGGCCCAGGAGCCCGCTCAGGGCGTGCGAGAGCGGCGCCTGCACCCCGTCACGCCGCTGCGCCGCGCGTGGGCGCCCATCGCGATCCTGCTCGGCTGGGCCGTCCACGACATGGACCAGGCGCAGCGCCAGCTGGCCCACCTCTCCACCGTCGTGCTGCTGATCGGCATCGGAGTACTGATTCCTGCGGCCGCCCTGTACGGATTCCTCACCTGGTGGTTCACGCACTTCGCGGTGACCGACACCGAACTGCGCATCCGTACGGGCCTGTTGTTCCGCCGCACCGCCCACATCCGGCTCGACCGCCTCCAGGCGGTGGATGTCACGCAGCCGCTTCTCGCCCGCTTCGTGGGCGTGGCCAAGCTGAAACTCGACGTAGTAGGGGCCGACAAGAAGGACGAGCTCGCCTTCTTGGGAGAGCGCGAGGCCGGAAACCTGCGTGCCGAACTCCTCGCCCGGGCCGCCGGATTCGCGCCCGACTCGGCGCAGGACGTGGGCGAGGCGCCGGCGCGGCCGATCCTGCACACGCCCCCGCGGATGCTCGCGGTGGCGCTGCTCCTGACGGGCACTCCCTGGGCGATGCTGCTCGCCGCGGTCGCTGTCCCGACGCTCCTGTGGTTCGCCACCCACAACCTGTGGACAGTGATCGCGGTCGCGGTGCCGCTGGTCGGCGGGGCCTTCACCAACAGCGCGGGCCGGTTCATCAAGGAGTACGACTGGACGGTCAGCGAGTCACAGGACGGGCTGCGCATCGACCACGGGCTGCTCGACCGTGTGCACGAGACGGTGCCGCCGGGGCGGGTGCAGACCGTACGGATCGTCGAGCCGCTGCTGTGGCGACGCCGCGGCTGGGTCCGCGTCGAGCTGCACGTCGCCGGGTCGTCGAACACCGCGCTCGTCCCCGTGGCACCGCGCGAGGATGCCGAGGACGTCGTCGCGCGGATCCTGCCGGGGGTCTCGGTGCCGAAGCCGGACGACTTCGCGGGGGCGCCGCGGCGCGGCCGCTGGTGCGTGCCCGTGTGGTGGCGGAGCTACGGAGTGACGGTCACCGAAACGGTGTTCGCCGCGCGCCACGGACTGCTGCAGCGCTGCCTCTCGCTCGTCCCGCACGCCAAGGTGCAGAGCGTGCGCCTCACTCAGGGGCCCTGGGAGCGGTACTGGCGCGTCGCCGACCTGCACCTCGACACCGGCGCCAACAAGACGGTGACAGCCCGCCTGAGGGACGTGGACGAGGCGTCCGAGCTCCTGCGGGCCCAGGCGGACCGCTCCCGCACGGGGCGCCGCGACGCGCGTCCTGACCGGTGGATGGCGGGGGCGTGATCCCGGGAATGGCTGAGGGGGGGGGGGGGGGGCCCCCCCCCCCCCCCCCCCCCCAAAACCCAAAAAACAGTAAAAAAAAAAAAGAAAAAAAAAAACCCACAAAAAACACCCCCAAAC
>NZ_JBEOVM010000110.1:0-21035 GCF_040295505.1 Streptomyces sp. NPDC002790
CTAAAACGCCCCCCACCCCTACTAACTTGGTGCTGCCCCCGGGGCGGCGCGGGGGTCCGGGCCGCCCGGCCCCCCCCCCTCCCCGGTCGCGTGCCCCGCTCAGTCGTACGTCAGATCAGAGGCGCTGTACTTGCAATACGTGCCGTCCGGGCCGCTGCCGATCTCCTTCGGCTCGGCGCCCGAGCTGTTGCCCTCGTAGCGGACGCAGGGCTTGATCTTCTTGCTGCTGTCGCCGTGGATGCGGACGTTGCGCAGGGTCGCGGTGTCGCCGTAGTTCGAGTTGATGCCGGCGATCGACTTGCCCGGCGCGGTCACGTCCACGTCGCTGATGGTGATGTCGCGATTCTTGTACTGCGTCGAGCAGTTGCCGCAGGAGCGGACGAGCTTGCCGAAGTCGGAGACCTGGAACTTGGTGACGGTGAGCCTGCCCGCGCCGTTGAACTGGAAGACCTTGTCGTCGGCCTTCTTCGCGCCGCCGGTCACCGTGTAGACGGAGGACGTCGACTTGCCCTTGAACGTGGCCGCGTCCTCGCCGACGTCCTCCCACCACACGTTCTGCAGCGTGCAACTGCCCGCGCAGTGCACGCCGTCGGCGGCCGGCGAGCCGATGATCACGTTCTTGAGGACGGCGCCGTCCTTCAGGTTGAAGATCGGGTCCTGCCCCTCCTCCTGCCCGTCCCCGCCGAGGTCCCCGGAGCCGTAGAACCGCTTGGTCCCACCGTCGTACGTCCCCGAGACGGAGATCGAACTGCTGACGGCCTCGGTACCGGTGGGCGTCGGCCAGGCGGCCGCGGCCCCCGCACTCCCGAGCATCCCACTCACCATGAGCGCACCCCCGGTCAACGTGACCGCCCCAAGCCCCCCGAGCAATGCTCTGCGGCGGGTGGCGCGACGTCGATGGGTCTGAGTGTGTCGTGTTGTGTTCTTCATGCCCTCCAGTCGCCACCACCGGAGGAAGGGTTGCCGCCGATTAAGCAGCGCATATCAAGCCCCTGCGGCGATTGAGCAGGTCTTTCAAGCCCCGCCGGCGCTTGAGGTGCGGGGTCCGGGGCAGAGCCCCGCGACGTCAACCCCGTTGACCCGCACCCGGCGCGAAGTCCCCGTCCACAGACACCCGTTGACCCGAACCGTCCCGCCCACGAACGACATACCGATCCGCGGACGCGTCCCGCCCGCCCTCCGCATGGTCATACTGCCCCGCAAACACGTGCTCCCCCACGGGAACCACCCGCCCCGCCCTCAACACCCACCGATACACAAGGAACCCGCCCCGCTCGCTCACGGTCTCCGTGAAGTCGCCGGCAGGAAGCGACCGCCAGTGCCCCGTGCTGCGAACCTTCCCGGTCTGTGCCACCCGCAACTCGACCGTAAGAGACGCAAGTTCGCTCTTCGTCTTGAACGTGACGTTGGACTGCGCCCAGTACGCGTTCGAGCCGGGGTCCACCGACCCGTCCGCCCACAGCGACGGCGCCGGTGACACGCCGACCTGCTGCTGCCGCGGCGCCGGATCGGACCGCAGCGCCGAGCCGACCGCGAACCCGCCCACGGCGAGCGCCCCCACGACACCCGCGGTGATCCCGGCGACTCGCACCCAGCCCACCGCGGGCCGCCGCTCGGGCTCGTCCGTGGTAGGCCGCTCGTACATGCCGCGCTCGACGCGGGCGAGCATCCGCGCACGGTCGGGCCGGTGCGCGTCGGCGGCCGACCGCAGTCGCTGCCGAAGGTCGTCCTCGCTCATCCACGCCCCCCTTCCGTGACGTCGAGCGCGGCGCCGACCGAGCGTACGCGCCCGGGTGTCCGGCCGTTCGGCTCGCCGTTCCCGAGCCTCCGCTCAAGCTCGGCCATGCCCTTCGAGGTCTGGCTCTTCACCGTACCGACCGATACGCCGAGCGCGAGCGCGGTGTCCTTCTCCGACAGGTCGAAGGCGTGCCGGAGGACCACGCAGGCCCGCTTGCGGAACGGGAGTTCGCGCAGCGCGCCCTGCATGTCGACGACCGCAGGCACGTCGGGCCCCTCGGTGCGGTCCTGCCGTCCCGACCAGAAGAGGGCCACGCGCCGCCGCTCGCGCACCGCGCTGCGGATCCGGGTGCGGGCGAGGTTGGCGACGACGCCGCGCGCGTACGCCACCGGGTGCTCGGCGTCCCGCACCCGGTCCCAGCGGTGCCAGAGCGCGAGCAGGGCGTCCGCGGCGAGGTCGTCGGCGGCGTCCGCCTCGCCCGTCAACAGGTGGGCGAGGCGGGCGAGTTCGCGGTGGTGCCGTTCGAAGAAGGCATGGAACTCGGCGGAAGCGGAATCGTCCCCGGCGTCCACAACCGTGCTCACGCGATCCCTCCCTCACAGTGGCGGCCCGATGGGGGAGGCGTGAGCGTACCAGCGTTGTGTACGACGCACCGAAGGGTGTCCGTGATATCGGACACCCTTCGGTGGAACTGTGCTTGACGAGGCGTCAGTTCTTGAGCGCCGCCGCCATCATCGCCTTGGCGACAGGACCCGCGAGGCCACTGCCGCTGACCTCGGAGCGGGCCGCGTCCGACTGCTCGACGAGCACGGCCACGGCGACCTTCTTGCCGGTCGAGTCGTCCTTCGCGTAGGAGGTGAACCAGGCGTACGGGGTCTCGCTGTTGTTCTCGCCGTGCTGCGCCGTACCGGTCTTGCCGCCGACCGTCGCGCCGTCCATCTGCGCGACCGTGGCGGTGCCCTTGGAGACCACGGTCTGCATCGCGGACTGCAACTGCGAGGCCGTCGACTCGCTGACGACGCGGGTGTCGTCGCCGTCCTCGAAGGACTTGATCTCGTCGCCGTCGGCGTCCGTCACCTGCGACACCATGTGCGGGGAGGCCTGCTCGCCGCCGTTGGCGATGGTCGCGGAGACCATCGCGATCTGCAGCGGCGTGGCCGTCACGTCGAACTGGCCGATGCCGGACAGGGCCGTCTGCGCGTCGTCCATCTTCGACGGGTAGTTGCTCTTGGCGGCCCGTACCGGGACGTCCGTCTTCTCGTCGTTGAAGCCGAACTTCTCGGCCATCGCCCGGACCTTGTCCGCGCCCAGTTCGGCGGCGAGCTTTCCGAAGACGGTGTTGCAGGAGTACTGCAGCGCCGTGCGGACCGAGGCGTCCTCGCAGGGCATCGAGGTGGTCTCGTTCTTCAGGTACGTGCTCGTACCCGGCAGCTTGTACGGGTTCGGGGTGTCCGTCTTGTCGTCGATCGACGAGACCAGACCGTCCTCCAGCGCCGCCGCGGCGACCACCAGCTTGAACGTGGAACCGGGCGGCAGTGCCTGCTTGAGCGCCCGGTTCGTGGTCGGTGAGTCCTCGTCCTTCGACAGCTTCTTCCACTCGGCCGCGTCCGAGGAGCCCGAGCCGCTGATCTTCGACGGGTCGAAGGACGGCGTCGACACCATGCCGAGGATCTTTCCGGAGTCCGGGTCGATGGCGACGGCGGCGCCCTTTTTGTCGCCGAGCGCGCTGTACGCGGCCTTCTGCACGCCCGGGTCGATCGTCGTGATCACGTCACCGGGGGTGGTGCTCTTGCCGGTGAGCGTGTCCAGCGGGTTCTTCAGCTGGGTGTCGGTGCCGTCGAGCACGCCCTGGTAGATCCCCTCGAGCTGCGTGGCGCCGTACACCTGCGAGGTGTAGCCGGTCACCGCCGAGTACAGCGAGCCGTCCGTGTACGTCCGCTTGTACTTCAGGTCGCTGGAGTCGCCCGCCTTCGCAGAGCCCGTCACCGCCTTTCCGCCCACGATGATGTCGCCGAGCGGATTCGCGTACTGCGAGATCGTCTTCCGTCGGTTGTCGTCGCTGTTGGCGAGGGCCTGGCCGTCGTAGAACTGCACCCAGGTCGCCCTGATCAGGAGGGCGAACACGAGGAGCAGTGTGAAGACGGAGGCGCGCCTGATCGTCTTGTTCATTGCGTACGGGAAGACGAGCGGGTGGGGGCGATTCGTTCCTACCAGTGCGCTTTCTCACCGTACGTTCATGTGCCACGGCCCCGCGGTTCCGCCCTCGGGGCTCCACGCCTCAAACGCCGGCGGGGCTGAAAAGATCGGGGCTCTGCCCTCGGGGCTCCGTGCCTCAATCGCCGGCGAGGCTTGAAAGATCGGGGCTCCGCCCCGGACCCCGCTGCTCAATCGCCGCAGGGGCTCAAATAGCCGACCCCCGCCGGGTTCGGATGTTCCAGTCCCCGCCGGCGATTGAGGCGATCTTTCCGGCCCTGCCGGTGGATGGGCATTTCCAGCCCGCCGGTGGGTGGGCATTTCCAACCCCGTCGGTGGAGGGGCGTTTCAAGCCCTGCCGGCGATTGAGGCGACTTTCCAGCCCCGCCGGCGTTTGAGGCGCGGGGTCCGGGGCGGAGCCCCGTGGCCGTGACGACGGTGCCGCGCGTCAGAGGCGGCGCGTTGCCAACGTCAAACGGTCTCGCGCATCGAAGAGCGCGTCCTTGACCATCTGCTCGTGCGCAGGCGTGAGCCGCGCCACCGGCACCGAGCAGGAGATCGCGTCACGGGCCGGGGTGCGGTACGGAACCGCCACCCCGAAGCACCGCAGGCCCAACGTGTTCTCCTCGCGGTCGACCGCGAACCCCTGCTCCCGGATCTGGTGCAGCTCCTCGATGAGCTTCTCCCGGTCGGTGGTCGTGTGCTCGGTCAGCGACGGAAGGGTCTCCGGAAGGAGCTTGCGGACCTGCTCGTCGGTGTGCGTGGCGAGCAGCGCCTTGCCCAGCGACGTGGAGTGCGCGGGCAGCCGCCGACCGACGCGGGTGAAGGGACGCAGGTAGTGCTGCGACTGGCGGGTGGCGAGGTAGACGACGTTCGTGCCGTCGAGCCGCGCCAGGTGGATCGTCTCCGTCGTGTCGTCGGAGAGCCGGTCGAGGGTGGGGCGGGCCGCCGCCACGACCTCGTCACCGTCGATGTACGAGGTGCCGACGAGGAGGGCGCGCACCCCGATGCCGTACCGCGTCCCGGTCGCGTCCGTCTCCACCCAGCCGAGGTCGACGAGCGTGCGCAGCAGCATGTAGAGGCTGGACTTCGGGTACCCGACGGCCTCCTGGACCGCGGCCAGCGAGTGCATCCCCGGCCGGCCCGCGAAGTACTCGAGCAATTCCACGGTCCGCACCGCGGACTTGACCTGCCCGCCGCCCGCCGCGGCCCCCGTCTCGTCTGCCGACATCGCGCTTGACCCCTTCGTTGGACGAGAAATAGTCTCGGTGAGTAGTTCATCATCAGAGACAGCGTTCAGTATATCGAACGATCCTCGTGGCTCACCCTGGTGCGCGGCGAGAAAAGCTGGAGGAATGTGCCGTGGCAGCAACACCAGTCTGGAGTGTCGACCCCCGAACCGGGAAGCAGCGGGAGCAGGTCGCGGACGAGGCCACGGCGCAGGAAGTGGACGAGGCGGTGCGCGCCGCACAGGGCGCCCGTGCCGCCCTCGCCGACCGTGCCGTCCGCGCCGCGTTCCTGCGCACCGCGGCCGAGCGTCTGGAAGAGGCCAGGGGCCACCTCGTCGAGGCGGCGGACGCGGAGACCGCGCTCGGCCCGGTCCGGCTGGGCGGTGAACTCACCCGCAGCTGCTTCCAGTTGAGGAAGTTCGCGGACATCGTCGACGAGGGCGCCTTCCTCGGCGTCGTCATCGACCACCCCGACGACACGGCGACGCCGCCCATCCCGGACCTGCGCCGCTACAAGATCCCGCTCGGTGTCGTCGCGGTCTACGCGGCCTCGAACTTCCCGTTCGCCTTCTCCGTGCCCGGCGGCGACACGTCGAGCGCGCTCGCGGCCGGCTGCCCGGTCGTCGTCAAGGCGCACCCCGACCACCCGGCCACCTCCGAGCTGGTCGCCGCCACCATCCGCCGGGCCGCCGCCGAGCACAGCATCCCGGAGGGCGTGCTGGGCCTGGTGCACGGCTTCGACGCGGGCGTGGAGCTCGTCAAGCACCCGCTGGTGTCCGCGGCCGGCTTCACCGGCTCCGTACGCGGTGGGCGCGCGCTCTTCGACGCCGCCGCCGCGCGTCCGGTGCCGATCCCGTTCCACGGTGAGCTCGGCTCGCTGAACCCGGTCGTGATCACCGAGTCCGCGGCTGCCGAGCGCGCCGACCAGATCGGCACGGGGCTCGCCGGCTCGATGACGATGGGCGTCGGCCAGTTCTGCGTGAAGCCGGGTCTCGTCTTCGCGCCGACGGGCGAGGCGGGCGACACGCTCGTCAAGTCCCTCACGGCCGCCGTCAGCGACACCGACGCCGGGGTCCTGCTCGACCACCGGATGCGCGACAACTTCATCGCCGGTGTCGCCGAGCGGGCCGAACTCCCGGACGTGGACGCCCCGGTGACCCCCGGCGCGGGCAGCGAGCACACCGTGGCGCCCGGCTTCCTCACGGTCCCGGCCACCCGCCTCGCGACCGAGGGTGGCGCGCACGACCTCCTCCTGGAGGAGTGCTTCGGCCCGGTGACGGTCGTCGCCCGCTACGAGACGGCCGACGAGATCACGGCCGTCCTCTCCCGCCTCCCCGGCAACCTCACGGCGACGGTCCAGCTGTCCTCCGGCGAGGCCGCCGGTGAGGGCCGCGGCGCCGAGATCCTCGCCGAGCTGACGCCCATCGCCGGCCGTGTCCTCGTCAACGGCTGGCCGACCGGTGTCGCGGTCGCACCCGCCCAGCACCACGGCGGCCCGTACCCGGCGACGACGTCGACGTCCACGTCGGTGGGCGGCACCGCGATCGAGCGCTGGCTGCGCCCGGTCTCGTACCAGACGACGCCGGAGGCGCTCCTCCCGCAGGAGCTGCGCGACGGCAACCCGCTGGGCCTGCCGCGCCGCTACAACGGCCGCCTGGAGAACTGACGGTACGGGGCCCGCGGTCCCGCGGGCCCCTGCGAGACTGACGGTATGGATCTCGAAATACCGCCCCTGCCCTTCCCGTTGCGCACCTACGGACCCGACGGCCACTGGTCGTACGAGGACGGGGTGCTCACCGGGTGGGCGGGGCCCCGCCAGGACCGCTTCGTGCCGCCGACCGGTTCCTCGCTCGAACCGGCGTCGGACGCGCCGCGCCTCCTCGGGGCTCCCGACGGGGACTTCCAGCTGATCGCCCGCGTCACGGTCGGCTTCGCCGCGGCCTTCGACGCCGGGGTGCTCTACGTTCATGTGGGTGACCGGGAGTGGGCGAAGCTCTGCTTCGAGCGGTCCCCGGACGAGCCCACCATCTGCACGGTCGTCACCCGTGGCCACTCCGACGACGCGAACGCCTTCGTGGTGCCGGGCTCCTCGGTCTGGCTGCGCGTGAGCCGCACCGGCTCGGCCTTCGCCTTCCACGCCTCGACCGACGGCGAGACGTGGACCTTCATCCGCATCTTCGGCCTGGGCGACGAGAAGGCCGCGTCGACGGCCCTGGTCGGCTTCCTGGCGCAGTCCCCGGTGGGGGAGGGCTGCGTGGTCACCTACGACCACATCGCATACCGCCCGACGTGGCCCGAGGGCCTGCGGGACGGCTCATGATCCGTACCGCCGTGGCCGCCGACGCCCCCACCCTCGCCGCCCTGCACCGCAGAGCCCGCGCCACGTACCACCGGGTGGGGTTCCCGGACGACGGGGACCCGGGCGCGTGGGTCGAGCGGTGGGAGGTGGCCATCGCCCGGCCGCACGGGCACGTACTCGTCTGCGTCAGGGACGGCGTCGTCGTCGGCCTCGCCTCCTTCCGGCGGCCCGACGAGGCCCCGGCCGACGCCTCCGTGCTGTACCAGTTCCAGGTCGACCCCGACCACTGGAGCCGCGGCATCGGCACCGAGCTGCACGCCGCCTGCGTCGAGCAGTGGCGGGTCGACGGCGTCGCTGAGGCCCATCTCATCGTGCAGAGGGACAACACCCGCGCCCAGGCCTTCTACGCCCGGCACGGCTGGGTCGACGAGGGAGCGGAGGGCGGCGGCAGCTCGCACCGCCGGATGCGGTTCACGCCGGGCGGGGAATGAGCGGAGGGTCCGTCCGGTTGTACGGGTGCGCAGGGGCAGACCTCTGCGCACCCGTGGACGAGAGACCGAGAGACCCATGCGCGTCGAGATCTGGACCGACATCAACTGCCCGTTCTGCTACATCGGCAAGGCCCGCTTCGAGGAGGCGCTCGACGGGTTCGCGCACAAGGACGACGTAGAGGTCGTGCACCGGTCCTTCGAGCTCGACCCGAACGCCAAGCCGGGGGAGACCGGGCTCGTGGTCCCGTACATCGCCAAGAAGTACGGCATCAGCGAGGAGCAGGCCGCCGCCAACGAGCAGGGCCTCGGGCAGCAGGCCGGCGCCCTCGGCCTGCCGTACCTCACCGAGGGCCGCGACTTCGGCAACAGCTTCGACCTGCACCGACTGCTCCACCTCGCCCTGGACAAGGGCGTACAGGACGCCATGATCACTGCCCTGTACAGGGGCAACTTCGCCGAGGAGTCCTCCGTCTTCGCCGACGAGGAGACCGTCGTGCGGCTCGCCGTCGAGGCCGGCCTCGACGAGGGCGAGGTCCGGGCGATGCTCGCCGCCCCCGACGCGTACGCGGACGCGGTGCGCGCCGACGAGCGGGAGGCCGCCGAACTCGGCGCGAACGGCGTGCCGTTCTTCGTGCTCGACCGCAAGTTCGGCGTCTCCGGCGCCCAGCCCGCCGAGGTGTTCACGCAGGCCCTGACCCAGGCGTGGGCCGACCGCTCCCCGCTCACCGTCATCGACAGCGCGACCGGGGACGGCGACGCCTGCGGCCCCGACGGCTGCGCGGTCCCCCAGGCCTGACCCAAACGACATGCCAGTCCTGACCTGCGTAAATAAGCGTCGCTTAGGCGTACCCCACAAACATTCGCAATAGACGGGCAGGTGGCCGCGCGGCACAGTGGGGCCATGCAGACTTCCGGTGCGCACCAGGCCGTCCCTCAGGCCCTTGACGCGGAGCTGGTCCGCGCGCAGTACAGCCCCGCCGCCACCTACCTCAACACCGCGAGCACGGGCCTCCTCCCGGCCCGCGCCGTCGCCGCCGTCCGTGACGCGGTCGCCGGCATGGCCGAGGGGCGGGCGAACGACTCCCTCTTCGGGGACGTGGAGGAGGCGCGCGCGGCCTTCGCCCGGATCGCGGGCGTCCCGGTGAGCCGGGTCGCCACCGGCTCGTCCGTCGCGACGTACACCGGCCTCATCGCCACGTCGCTGCCCGCGGGAGCCGAAGTCCTCACCGCGGAGGGCGAGTTCAGCTCCACCGTGAACCCCTTCCACGTACGCCGCGACCTCAAGGTGCGCACCGTCCCGCTGGACGCGCTGCCCGACGCCGTAAGCCCGTCGACCGCGCTCGTCGCCGTGAGCGCGGCCCAGTCGGCCGACGGCAGGGTGGCGGACCTGGAGACGCTGCGCGCGGTCACGCGTGCGCACGGCGCCCGGCTCTACGTCGACGCCTCGCAGGCGGCCGGCTGGTACCCGCTCGCCGCGCACGCCGCCGAGGCCGACTTCCTGGCCTCCGTCGCCTTCAAGTGGCTGACCTGCCCGCGCGGCGTCGCCTTCTTCGTCTGCCCGGCGGACCGGGAGGGCTTCGACGCGCTCACACCCGCCTTCGCCGGCTGGGTCGCGGGGGAGAACCCCTGGGACAGTTGCTACGGACCCGTCGCCGAACTCGCCCACTCCGCCCGCCGGTTCGACGAGAGCCAGAGCCTCGTCGCGTACGCCGGAGCCCGCCACGCGCTCTCCGTCATCGAGGAGTTGGGCCCGGATGCCATCCGCGCCCACGACCTGGCGCTCGCCGCCCGGTTCCGCGCGGGGCTCGTCGGACTCGGCCACGAACCCGTCCCCGCACCCGACTCCCCGATCGTCTCCGTACCCGGACTCGGCGCGAGGCAGCCGGAGTTGGGGAAGGTGGGACTCCAACTCTCCGACCGGGCAGGGAACTTGAGGGCCTCCTTCCACCTCTACAACACCTCCGCCCATGTCGACCGCCTCCTGGACGCACTCTCCGGCTGAGGGCTGGCGCCGGGCCGCCGTGGGCACTAGGAAGGCACTACGAGGTGGTGGTGCCGGTGGCCCGTACGGATGCGTACGACCCCAAGGACCGGGCCGCGGACGACGCCGAGCTGCACCGACGTCTCGTCTACGGTGACGAGGCCGCGCTCTCCGAGGCGTACGACGTGTACAGCGGGCTCGTCCGTGGCGTCGCCGTGCGGGTGACCCGCACGGCGGGTGCGGCGGACGACGTGGCGCAGGAGGTCTTCGCGCAACTGTGGGCGCGGCCCTACGCCTTCGACGCCCGGCGCGGCTCGCTCCGCGCCTGGCTGACCATGCTGGCGCACCGCCGCGCCGTGGACTGGGTGCGCAGCGAGGCCCGGCACCGCAAGGCCCACGCCGCGGACGACGCGACGCTGCACGCCATCCCGGCCCCCGACCCGGGGCCCGACGAGCGGGTCGTCGACCGCGAGCGCTCGCTGCTCCTGCATTCGGCCCTGGCCCAACTCCCGCTGCCCCAGCGCCAGGTGGTGCATCTGGCGTACTTCGCGGGCCGGACGTACCGTCAGGCCGCGGCGGAACTCGGTATCCCGGAAGGGACCGCCAAGACCCGCCTGCGCACGGCACTGCACCGCCTGGCCGAAACGCTGGCGGACCCGGCGGAGCCGGACTGCGAGGCTCACGAAAGGGGTGCCTGATGGCCACGGACGCGCGCGACCACGGATTGGTGAGCGAACTCCTGGGCGCCTGGGCCATGGAGGCCCTCCCCGCCGACGAACAGCGCGCTGTCCCCGCGCACTTGGCGGACTGCGAGGAGTGCGCGGCCGAAGCGGAACGCCTGCGCGCGACAGTCCGCGCCCTGAACGGCCCACCCGGACCCGGCTCGACCGGGCACGGCACAGCCGACGAGGCGAAGGCCGACGGGGCGGGCCTCCCACTCAACACCGACGAGGCGGGCCTCCCACTCCACACCGACGCTGCGGGGCAGCAGCTGCACACCGGCGGTGCACCACAGGCGGACGCGGCCAGTCACCCGCTCCACGCCGACGGCCCGCCGCACGCCGACGCTGCGGGGCACCCGCCGCACACCGGCGGCCCCGCTGCCCGTCACCCGCTCCACACCGACGGCCCGCCGCAGCGCGACCCGGTCGGAGCCCCCCTCCGCGCCACCGGCACCGGCCCCCTCGCCGCGGCCCTGGCGCGTCGGCCGCCCGCACCCCGCGGCCCCGGCGCCACCGCCCCGCACGCGCAGCCCTACGCGGCCACCGTCGCCGCCCTCCAGGCGCTGCTCGTCGAGGCGGACGACGCGTGGTCCACGGAGGTGGTGCACGGCTGGACGGTGCGTGACACGGTCGCGCACCTCATCGCCGCCGACGAGCCGCTGGCCGTCCACCTCGGCCTGCCGGCCCACGAACCGCCCGCCGACGCGGCGGCGGACAGCGACTGGCGCATGGCCTGGGAGGCCCGCACCCGCACCGTCATCGCCCACGAACGCGCCCGTGACCCGCACGCCACCGTGGCCGTCTGGCGCGACCGGGCCGCCGGGCTGCTCGCCGCCCCCGCCGCCCGCGACCTCGAACTCGCCGCGCAGGCCGCCCGGTTGATGGGCGCGCGGCTGCCCGTCGCCGAGCACTTCCTGGTCCGCGCCTTCGAGACGTGGATCCACAGCCACGACATCGGCCGCGCCCTGGACCGCCCCGTCCCCCCGCCGCCCGCCGGCCACCTGTGGAGCCTGGTGCGCCTCGCCGTGCGGCTGCTCGGTCAGGCGCTCGGCCCGCAGGCCCCGCCCGTCGCCCTCACCATCACGGACGCGGGCCGCACCACGGAGTGGGTCCTCGGCTCCGAGGACGAACCGGTGAGGGCCGAACTCGCCCTGGACCCGGTCGACTTCTGCCTCCTCATCGGCGGCCGCGCCGCCCCCGACACCCTCCCGCCGGGCACCGGCGACCCGGCGGCGGCCCGCACCCTCCTGGACCGGGCGGCCCGACTGGCGTGGCTGTGAAGCGCCGGGGGCCGACCAGCACCTGACCCCTACGGGCAGTCCTGCGCCCCGGCCTCCGCGCACAGATTGCCCTCGACCAGCGCCAGCAGCCGCGCGAACTCCGCCCGGTCCCGCTCGGAGAGCCCCGACAGGGTCTGCTCCTCCAGCGTTCCCCACACCCCGGCCACGTCCTCCAGGAGCCCGCAGCTGCGCTCCGTCGCCTCGACGAGTGAGGCGCGGCGGTCGCCCGGATCAGGGGTGCGGCGCACGTGCCCGGACTGCTCCAGGCGCTGAAGCATCTTCGTGACCGTGGACGGATCCAGGTCGAGCGTCTTGATCAGTTCGGACTGACGCACGGGCCCCTTGTCCCACAGGTGCATCATCACGAACTCCTGCCCCGGATAGAGCCCGAGCCCGCGCAGCCGCTGCCCGGCGGCGATCCGGTGCAGCCGGGCCACGCGGGACAGGGCCAGGCTGACGGGCCCGCTGCGGGCGGCGACCGGGATCTGACCGGTACAGCCGGGGTCCTCGGCGGTGGGGGACATGGGGGCTCCTCTCGATGTCTTCACGAGATTACCTTGGCCGGCCAATTAATGCGTTACAGTGAGGGCGGCCGATTGATTGGCCGACCAATGATTTATTGCGGTCCTGTGTCGTTCTTGTGGCGCCCTGTGTCGCCCTCTGTCACCACCCGTTGAACGGAGTAGCCATGACCACCGTCTTCGACCCCATCGACCTCCCCGGCACCCGCCTGGCCAACCGCATAGCCATGGCCCCCATGACCCGCAGCCGGGCCGGCGAGGGCGGCACCGCCACCGCCCTGACCGCCGAGTACTACGCGCAGCGCGCCTCGGCGGGGCTCATCGTCACCGAGGGGATCCAGCCCTCGGCCGTGGGCCAGGGCTACGCCTGGACGCCGGGCCTGCACACCGCGGAGCAGGTCGAATCCTGGCGCCCGGTCACCGACGCCGTGCACGCCAAGGGCGGCAAGATCTTCGCCCAGGTGATGCACGCGGGTCGGATCGGTCACCCGTCGCTTCAGCCGGACGGCGGCGCGCCGGTCGCCCCCTCCGCCGTCGCCCCGGAGGGTCAGGCCTTCACGAACGAGGGCTTCCAGGACTTCACGACCCCGCGCGAGCTGACCTCTGACGAGGTCCGCGCGACCGTGGCCGACTTCGCCGAGGCCGCCCGTGGCGCCGTGGCGGCCGGCTTCGACGGCGTCGAACTGCACGGCGCCAATGGCTACTTGATCCACCAGTTCCTCTCGCCCGGCACGAACCTGCGCACCGACGAGTGGGGCGGCAGCGTGGCGAACCGGATCCGGTTCGCCGTGGAGGCCGTCAAGGCCGTCGCCGAGGCCATCGGCGCCGAGCGCACCGCCATCCGCCTCTCGCCCGGCAACCCGTACAACTCCATGGGGGACCACGACACGGTCGAGACCTACACCGCGCTCGTGGACGCCCTGGAACCGCTGGGCCTCGGCTACCTGCACGTACTGGAGGTGGGCGAGCCCAGCCGCGAGGTGACCGTCGACCTGCGCAAGCGGTTCAGCGGCCCCTTCGTGCTCAACGCGCACACCGAGGGGCCGACCGACCACAGGTCCCTCGGTCTGGTCGAGGAGGGAGTCGCCGACATCCTCAGCTTCGGCGCCCTCTTCCTCGCCAACCCGGACCTGCCGGACCGCCTCAGGAGCGAGGGCCCGTACAACGCCCCGGACCCGGCGTCCTTCTTCGGCGGCACCGAGAAGGGCTACACGGACTACCCCACCCGGTAACCCCGTAACAGCAGTTGGGGCGGGACCGAAGACGGTCCCGCCCCAACTCACGCGCGTACGAGGATCACTTCACCGGAGTGAAGTCGCGCGCCCCGATGTACTCGGGACGCCGCACCGGCGCCGAGAACGGCTCCACCGCCGTGTTCTCCACGCTGTTGAACACGATGAACACGTTCGAGCGCGGGTACGGGGTGATGTTGTCACCGGACCCGTGCATGGCGTTGCAGTCGAACCATGTCGCCGAGCCGGGGCTGCCGGTGAACAGCTGGATGCCGTGCGCGTCGGCGAATTTCGTGAGGGACTCGTCTGAGGGCAGCCCGGCGTCCTGCATCTGCAGCGACTTCTTGTAGTTGTCCTTCGGCGTCTCACCCGCGCAGCCGAGGAACGTCTTGTGCGAACCGGGCATGATCATGAGCCCGCCGTTGGTGTCGTAGTTCTCCGTCAGAGCGATGGAGACGGACACCGTCCGCATGTTCGGCAGGCCGTCCTCGGCGTGCCAGGTCTCGAAGTCCGAGTGCCAGTAGAAGCCCCGCGCCCCGAAACCGGGCTTGACGTTGATCCGTGACTGGTGGACGTAGACGTCCGAACCGAGGATCTGACGGGCCCGCTCGACGATGCGCTCGTCGCGCACCAGACCGGCGAAGACCTCGCTGATCTTGTGGATCTCGAAGACCGAACGGATCTCCTGCGACTGCTTCTCGACGACGGAACGCTCGTCGGCGCGCATCGTCGGATCGGTCACCAGACGGTTCAACTCGGCCTGATAGATGCCGATCTCGTCCGGGCCGATCAGCTCGTCGATGGCGAGGAAGCCGTCCCGCTCGAAGGAAGCGAGGTCCGACTGGCGAATCGGCCCTCGCGCTCCCTCCGCCGACCAGACGACCGGGTCGACACGCGGCGTGGCCACCTCGGAGGCGCCTCGCGTCGGGTACAGGTCCGTGATGTCGGGTGCGGTCGTCATCGGGATCAGGCCCCCTCGTCCTCTGTCAGCAGCGGGTAGACGCCATTCTCGTCGTGGTCCTCCCGTCCGGTCACCGGAGGGTTGAACACGCAGACGCAGCGGAAGTCGGTCTTGGGCCGCATGGTGTGCTTCTCGTGACCGTTCAGGAGGTACATCGTTCCTGGTTCGATCCAGTGCGTCTCACCGGTTTCCCGGTTGGTGAGCTCGGCCTCGCCCTCCACGCACAGCACGGCCTCGATGTGGTTGGCGTACCACATGTCGGTCTCGGTCCCTGCGTACAGGATCGTCTCGTGCAGAGAGAAGCCGACCTTCTCCTTCGCAAGCACGATGCGCTTGCTCTCCCAGGTGCCGGTCGCCGACTTGATGTGTCGGTCGGTGTTCTCGATCTCCTTGAACGAACGGACAATCACGGTGAGTTGCTGCCTTTCCTCGTAAACTTTGTTGTGCTGGTCAGGCGGTCTCGCGCACGGCTCGGGTGAGCGTGCGGAGGCCTTCGTCCAGCTCCTCGGGCGTGATCGTCAGTGCCGGAAGCAGCTTGACGACCTCGCTGTCGGGGCCGGAGGTCTCGATGAGCAGGCCCAGCTCGAAGGCCCGCTTGGCGACCTTGCCGGCCCGGTCCTTGTCACGGAACTCGATGCCCCAGACAAGGCCGCGGCCGCGGTATTCGACGATCTCGTCGTGGTACTCGGTGCGCAGTGCGCTGAGCACCTCGTCGACCTGCTCGCCGCGCTCCAGGGTCTGCTTCTCCATGGCCGCGCCGTCGGTCCAGTACGTCTCCAGGGCAGCGGCCGCCGTCACGAACGCCGGGTTGTTGCCACGGAACGTGCCGTTGTGCTCGCCCGGCTCCCAGACGTCGAGCTCCGGCTTGAACATGCACAGGGACATGGGGAGCCCGTACCCACTGATGGACTTCGAAACGGTCACGATGTCCGGCGTGATGCCCGCCTCCTCGAAGGAGAAGAAGGCACCGGTGCGGCCGCAGCCCATCTGAATGTCATCGACGATCAGGAGCATGTCCCAACGTTCGCAGACATCCGCCAGTTTGCGCAGCCACTCTGCACGGGCGACATTGATGCCGCCCTCGCCCTGGACCGTCTCGACGATCACTGCGGCCGGGGTGTTCAGGCCGGATCCGGAGTCCTCGAGGAGGCGCTCGAACCAGATGAAGTCCGGCGTCTGCCCGTCGAGGTAGTTGTCGAACGGCATCGGCGTGCCGTGCACCAGCGGGATGCCGGCGCCCGCGCGCTTGAACGCGTTGCCGGTCACCGCGAGGGCGCCGAGCGACATGCCGTGGAAGGCGTTGGTGAAGGACACGATCGACTCGCGGCCCTTGACCTTGCGGGCCAGCTTCAGCGCGGACTCGACGGCGTTGGTGCCCGTCGGGCCCGGGAACATGACCTTGTACGGCAGGTCGCGCGGGCGCAGGATGATGTTCTGGAAGGACTCCAGGAAGTTGCGCTTGGCCGAGGTCGACATGTCGAGCCCGTGCACGACGCTGTCGCGCTCCAGGTAGTCGATCAGGGCGCGTTTCAGGACCGGGTTGTTGTGGCCGTAGTTGAGCGAACCGGCACCGGCGAAGAAGTCCAGGTACTCGTGGCCGTCCTCGTCGTACATACGGCTGCCCTGGGCCCGGTCGAAGACGGTGGGCCAGCTGCGGCAGTAGCTGCGCACCTCCGACTCAAGGGTCTCGAAGACGCTCAGGTCCGGCTGGGTGATGGTCACAGCAAAAACTCCTCTAGGGAGGGAAAGTTGAGGGGGGTTCGGGGTGAGTGGGGTCGAGGGCGCGCTCAGGCCAGGGGGCCTATGCGGTACAGCTCCTCGGGCAGGTGCCCGTCGTCCGGGAACAGGCCCGCGTCGAACAGCACCGTGCGGGCCACACCGACGCGGTGCCGGCGGGCGAACGAGGTGAACAGGGCCTGGGAGGCGGCATTGTCGGGCGTGATGGTGGTCTCCAGCGTGGTGACCGGACGCGCCGCAGCGACCCGCGCGGCCAGCCCGTCGAGCAGCGCGGCGGCGAGGCCGCGCCCGCGGTGCGCAGCGTCCACGGCGACCTGCCACACCACGAGGATGTCGGGTCGGTCGGGACGTACGTAACCGGTGATGAAACCGGCCACCTCGCCCTTCTCGTCGCGGGCGATCACCGACGTGGCGGCGAAGTCGCGACACCACAGCAGGTAGCTGTAGGAGGAGTTGAGGTCGAGCACCTTCGAGTCGCGGGCGATACGCCAGATCGCGGCTCCGTCGGCCACCTCGGGGTGGACGATCTTCAGTCCGTCGGGGACCGGGGCCACTTCGGCGACTTCCAGGAATTGCGCTTGTGCGGCGGTCATGCAAATTGAATTTACCGAGCAATTTGCGGGATTGCACCCGCGGATGGGGTTACGTAAAGCGGCGTTGTGTGTTATCGCGCGCAGGTGGGCGCGCGCACGTGATTGCGGCGCTATGTCCCGGTTTCATGCGGACAAATCGGTCGCAACCAAATTAGTGTGGAGTACGTCACAGCGTCGTAATCGCGACGAGACGCGTCCGAATTACGTCGGTTCCCGTTGATGAAATCTCTGCGTTTACGTCGCCGGAGAGCGGGCAGAAGCAGAACAGGAAGCCTCGCCTGATGCCCCTGATAAAGTGCGGGACAATTCTGCCTGAAGAATTCTTGGATAAAAACAAAGGCGCCGCCCCGAAAAGGGACGGCGCCTACGGTCGAGTGCGCCGGTTCATGCGCCGGGGCGCTTATTCCCAGGCGGCCGCGACCGCCTTTCGCGCCCCTTCCAGGTCCACCTCGAAGCCGGCCTCCGCGAGCGCCCCGCCGAGCGCGGCGAGCGAGGACTGCACGACGCCGCGGGTCGCCTGCGGACCGTAGTGGTTGACGCGGATCATCTCCTGCGCGAGCGAGCCGCCCCCCGCGACCAGCGGAAGGACCGGGTCCACCGCCAGTGCCCGCGCCACCAGCTCACGGGCGTCCGTACCGGCGGGCGCGCGAAGTGTAGTGGCGACAGGGGCGGCGTCGCGGGCTTCGTGGACGTATGGCTCAAGTCCACCGCCCAGCGCGAGCGTTCCGGCGCGGGTGGCGGCGGCGGCCGATGCGTGCCGCGCCATCAGGGCGTCCAGGTCCTCACCCTCGATGCGCTCCACACACGCCTCCAGGGCGAGCATCTCCAACTGGGCGGGCGCGTGCAGCAGCGCCTTGCGCCCGCCGTCCACCCACCGCTGCTTCCAGTCGAGGAGCGAGAGGTAGGAGTGGCGCGGCGCGTTCGGGTTGGCGGCCATCCGCTCCCAGGCCCGCGCGCTCACGGAGACGGCCGAGACGCCGGCCGGGCCGCCCATCGCCTTCTGCGCGCCGATCACGCACAGGTCCACGCCCCACGCGTCGGGGAGCACCGGCTCGGCGGCGATCGACGCGACGGCGTCCAGGTAGAACAACGCGCCGTGCCTGCTCACCACTTCACCGATCTCGGCGACCGGATTGGTGTTCCCGGTCGCGGCCTCCGCGTGCACCAGCGATACGAAGTCGATCTCCGGGTGCTCGGCGAGCGCCTGCCCGACCTGCTCGGCGGTGACAGCCGTGTGGAAGGGCACCGCGAGGTCGTGCACCGTGGCGCCGCAGTCACGCAGCCAGTCGCCGAAGGTCTGCCCGTACGGACCGGTGATCACGTTCAGCGCCACCGTGCCGGGGCTCGCGGCCCCGCGGATCGCGCCCTCCAGCGGAAGCAGCGCCTCGCCCTGCATGATCACGACATCCTGCGAGGTGTCCATCAGCCGGGCCACCCGGTCCTCGATGGAGGCGAAGTGCTCGGCGCTCAACGGGGTCAGGTCGAGAAACGGATGCGTCACGGTGGTGCTCTCTTCGCTCACGGGTTCGTACGGGTGCCGGTGTCGAGCGTACCGACCGCCTCATAGGCTGCGCGCATGAGTATGGGCGGGGTACTGCACGTGAAGGGCCGGGTCCTCGTCGGGCCCGACGACGTACGCGACGAACTGTGGGTGGTCGACGGCCGGATCGCATACGAACGACCGGTGACGGCGGGCCTCGACGTCACCACCGTCGAGGGCTGGGCGCTGCCAGGCCTCGTCGACGCGCACTGCCACGTCGGGCTCGGCACGCACGGCCCCGTCGACGCCGAGACCGCGGAGAAGCAGGCCCTGACCGACCGCGACCACGGCACGCTGCTGCTGCGCGACGCGGGCTCGCCCTCCGACACCCGCTGGGTCGACGACCGCGAGGACCTGCCGCGCATCATCCGCGCCGGCCGGCACATCGCCCGCACTCGCCGTTACATTCGCAATTTCGCGCACGAGATCGAGCCCGAGGAACTCGTCGCGTACGTCGCCCAGGAGGCGCGGCGCGGCGACGGCTGGGTCAAGCTCGTCGGCGACTGGATCGACCGGGCGACGGGCGACCTCGGCGCCTGCTGGCCGCGCGAGGCCGTCGAGGCGGCGATCGCCGAGGCGCACCGCCTCGGCGCCCGCGTCACGGCCCACTGCTTCGCGGAGGACTCGCTGCGCGACCTCGTCGAGGCAGGCATCGACTGCATCGAGCACGCCACGGGACTGACCGACGACACCATCCCGCTGTTCGCGGAGCGCGGTGTCGCGATCGTCCCGACCCTCGTCAACATCGCCACGTTCCCGCAGCTCGCGGCGGGCGGCGAGAGCAAGTTCCCCGAGTGGTCCGCGCACATGCGGCGCCTCTACGACCGCCGCTACGACACCGTCCGCAACGCCTACGACGCCGGGATCCCGGTCTACGTCGGCACGGACGCGGGCGGCTCCCTCGCGCACGGCCTGGTGGCGGGCGAGGTCGAGGAGCTGGTGAAGGCCGGCATCCCGCCCGTCGAGGCGCTCTCGGCGACGGCGTGGGGCGCGCGCTCCTGGCTCGGCCGCCCCGCCCTTGAGGAGGGCGCGTCCGCGGACCTCGTGGTCTACGGGGCGGATCCGCGCGAGGACGTACGGGTGCTGGCGGCGCCGCGCAGGATCGTGCTGCGGGGCACCGTGGTGGGCTGAGCGGGTTGACGCGGCGGCGGGACCGGTGGGACGTACGGGCCACGTGATCTACGTGATTCGAAGGCGTGCACGGAAACGCCACTTTGGAGTGAACTCGATGAACGTGGCCGCCCGTTCACTCTCAGTGCGTAAAGATTCCCTTACCGATGACCACTCGAGACGGTTCCGTCCCGTTCCGTCTCGTTCAGTCTGTTTCCGTCCCGGCCCGTTCCGTGCAGTCCCGTCACGCACGGTCCCGGCTCGTACTTGGGGGTCCCACCGCCATGCCCAGCTCCACCCTGCGCACACCCGCCCGCCGCCTCGCCGCGACCGCGGCCGTCACCGCGCTCGCCCTCGGCCCCACCGTGCTCGCGACCGCGGGCCCAGCCGCGGCCACCGAGCACAGCGGCGGCAAGGCCGGAGCCGTCGTGCTCCGCACCGGACTCGACGTATCGCTCCTCAACAAGACCGTGAACGTCCCGCTCAAGGTCTCGCTGAACGAGGTGCAGGCGCCCAAGAGCGCCGACAAGACCGCGCTGACCGCGACGTTGGACGGGGTCGACGACGGGCAGCCGTTCAGCGTGCTGCGCGCGGACGTGGCGAAGGCGAAGGCGACGGTCGAGGGTGCGAAGGCGGAGGGCTTCACGCAGCTCGCCCACGCCAAGGTCCACGTCCCCGGCCTGCCGCTGCTCTCCCTCATCGAGGTCGACCAGGTCACGTCCAAGGCGCTGTGCGTGGCGGGCGAGAAGCCGGTCGCCGAATCGAACCTGCTGGGCGGCGTCACCATCCTCGGCAAGAAGACCACGCTGTCGACCGGCGGCACGACGTCCATCAAGATCCCCGAGGTCGGCGAGGTGACGCTCGGCCTCTCCAACCGCTCCAGGACGGACACCACGGCCGCGGCCTCCGCCCTTCAACTCAAGGTCCACGTCAACCCGTTGAACCTCAACGTCGCCGAGGTCGACGGCGAGGTCACGCTCGCGGAGGCCACGTGCGAGACGCCGAAGGCGGTTGCGCCCGCGCCGAAGCCCCAGGGTGAGCAGGCCGACGCCCCCGTCCAGAAGACACAGCCGCAGTCCCAGCCGCAGCCGCGGGACCTCGCGGAGACGGGCGGCGACGAGTCGACGCCGTACATCGCGGGCGGGGCGATTGTGCTGTTGCTGGCGGGCGGCGCCGGAGTGGCGCTGGCGCGCCGGGGCCGGGGCCGGGCGTAACTGTTCGCGGGCCGCGAGCACTTCAAGCCCCTGCGGTGCGGGCCGGCAAATCAGGCCCCTGCGGTGCGGGCCGGCAAATCAAGCCCCTGCGGTCGGGTGGGCAAATCAAGCCCCTGCGGCGATTGAGCAGCGGGGTATGGGGCAGAGCCCCAATCTTTTGAGCCCCCGCGGCGCCGGGGCTTCGGGGCTCCGCC
>NZ_JBEOVM010000111.1:0-20850 GCF_040295505.1 Streptomyces sp. NPDC002790
GGACCGGGGCGGAGCCCCGTGGCCGTAACCACGTTGCCGGGCGACCGGGATTGTCGGTGCCGCGTGCGAAGGTGGGGGCATGAATCACGCGCAGCTCACCACGCTCGGCCGAGCGCTCCGCGTGCTCGGCGAGCACGGCGAGAAGCTCACCGGCGACACCCCGGACGACACGCTGCACGAGGTCCGCGACGACCTGACCCGCGCCCTCGCCCAGCTCGACGACGCCGTGGCCGGCGAGAAGCCCACGACCCGCTGCAAGGAACACCCGTACGGCCCGGTCGAGGAATCCGCCCCCGACCTGTGCCTGTTCTGCGAGACCCGCCGCCGCAAGGCCCGCCGCTCCCAGATCTCCGGCGACGCCGGCCCGGCCCGCCGCCCCACGGACGAGCGCCCCGTGCTCTCCCGCTACGGCACCCGCGAGGACCGCCCGCAGCCCCAGCAGCGCTGGATCCCGGAGATGTGGAACGGGCAGGTGTGGCAGCTCTGCGGCACCCCCCGCCACGACCGCCACGAGGCGGACCTCTACCTGGCGGCACAGCGCCGCCGCCCGGACGCGGCGATGGCGTACCGCCTCGTCCACGAGTTCACGGACTACGAGGTCGTGCGGGTGTGGGGAACCCCCATCCGCGTCGACCCGGAGCCGATGGGCGGCATCTGATCCTCAGGGCCGGGTGTCGCCGCTCCGGCGCCGGGCGGTCGACGCGAAGCCCAGCCAGGTGTGGCGGTTGCCCGCCCAGCACCAGCCGACCTTGGGGGCGTCGCGGCGCTCACGGCCGTCGCGGCCCGTGCCGTTGCTGATCCAGATCGCAGGGGTGCGGGCGTCGAGGGTGCCGTTGGCCTTGGGCAGTCGGGAGCCGATCGTCATGAAGCAGCGGTTGCGCTCCAGGGCCTCGGGCTGCTGGAGCAGCCAGTGGATGCCCTCGGTGAGCAGCAGCGGCGTACGGCCCCGCTCGGTGAGGGCGGGCAGCGCCTCGTCCGGGCTCCAGTTGGCCATGTCGTCCCCGCGGTCGGGCCTGGCGACGAGGTAGAGCGGGGCGTCGGGCACGTCGACGGAGCCGAGCGGCGTGAAACGGTCCACGTCGGGCATGTCGACGACGACGAATCCGGGCTTGTCGCCACGGCGCAGCAGCGGGGCGAGCGCCGATGCGGGCGCCCGGTCGGGGTGGACGACGAGCAGCACGTCACCGTCTTGCGCCGCGGCCTTCTCGGCGAAAGCCCGCACGTCGTCGGCGGCGAGCCCCGCCGTGTCGTGCACCCCGAGCCCGATGAGCCGCTCGGCCTGGGCGGCGGGCGAGGGGAGCGGGGGCAGGCCGGCGGCGGGGGTGGGGGATGCTGCGGCGGATTCGGTCACGGAGCTCCTTGGGTTCGCGGCGCGCACGGATGCGGTGTTCCGTGGTCCCAACGGTCCGCCCCCACCCGAGAGTTCCTCGCTCACCGCCCGGCGCGATCCTCGGCGAGCGTGTACGCCACCAGCGCGTTGGCGTGCCCGTGCCCGAGCGCGTACTCGCTCTTGAGCCAGTTCACGAGTTCCATGTGCTGGGTGAGCGGCGACGTACGGATGGCGTTCTGCCAGTGGGAGACGGGCTGTCCGTACTTCTTCTCGATGGAGGGGAAGTAGGAGGCGGGGCCTTTGACGGAGGTCATGAGCGCGGTCCTGTCTGCCGGGGTGTGTGATGTTCGCCTGTATGACCGCGCGGCGGGGCAGGACTCATCGGTCGGCCCGGCTCCGTGACAGGCCCTGTCCGTTGTCACACCCCACCGCTACCGTCGGATCATGGCGAAGCAGCAGGCGGCTGCCGGGGCACGGCAGATGGCGCGGCTCGAGGGCGTCCTCGAGCGGATCACGTACGCCAACGAGGAGAGCGGGTACACGGTCGGCCGGGTCGACACCGGCAGAGGCGCCGGGGATCTGCTGACCGTCGTCGGCGCGCTCCTCGGGGCGCAGGTGGGGGAGTCGCTGCGGATGGAGGGCCGTTGGGGCTCCCACCCGCAGTACGGCAAGCAATTCACTGTCGAGAATTACTCGACAATCCTTCCGGCCACGATCCAGGGCATCCGCCGCTACCTCGGATCCGGCCTGGTCAAGGGCATCGGACCGGTCTTCGCCGACCGCATCACACAGCACTTCGGGCTCGACACCCTCGACGTCATCGAGCAGGAGCCGAAACGGCTCATCGAGGTGCCGGGGCTCGGCCCCAAGCGGACGAAGAAGATCGCCGACGCGTGGGAGGAACAGAAGGCCATCAAGGAGGTGATGGTCTTCCTGCAGAGCGTCGATGTCTCCACGTCCATCGCCGTGCGCATTTACAAGAAGTTCGGCGACGCGTCGATCTCCGTCGTGAAGAACCAGCCGTACCGCCTCGCCTCCGACGTCTGGGGCATCGGTTTCCTCACCGCCGACCGCATCGCCCAGTCCGTGGGCATTCCGCACGACAGCCCGGAGCGGGTCAAGGCCGGTCTCCAGTACGCTCTTTCGCAATCCACCGACCAGGGGCACTGCTTCCTGCCCGAGCAGCGGCTCATCGCCGACGCCGTGAAGCTGCTCCAGGTCGACACCGGCCTCGTCATCGACTGCCTCGCCGAACTGGCCCTGCCGGACGAGGATTCCGGCGAACCCGGCGTGGTACGCGAGACGGTGCCGGGCGAGGACGGCGAGCCGGTCACCGCGATCTACCTGGTCCCCTTCCACCGGGCCGAGCTCGCCCTCTCCGCCCAGCTGCTCAGACTGCTGCGCACACAGGACGACCGGATGCCCGCCTTCCAGGACGTCGCGTGGGACAAGGCACTCGCGTGGCTCGCCGACCGTACGGGGGCGCAGCTCGCGCCCGAGCAGGAGGAGGCGGTCAAGCTCGCGCTCAGCAAGAAGGTCGCCGTGCTCACGGGCGGCCCCGGCTGCGGAAAGTCGTTCACGGTGCGGTCCGTCGTGGAGTTGGCCCGCGCCAAGCGCGCCAAGGTCGTGCTCGCCGCGCCCACGGGCCGCGCCGCCAAGCGGCTCGCCGAGCTGACCGGGGCCGAGGCCTCCACCGTGCACCGCCTCCTGGAGCTGAAGCCGGGCGGGGACGCCGCGTACGACAAGGAGCGGCCGCTCGACGCGGACCTCGTCGTGGTCGACGAGGCCTCGATGCTCGACCTGCTGCTCGCCAACAAGCTGGCGAAGGCGGTGGCGCCCGGGGCGCATCTGCTGTTCGTGGGCGATGTGGACCAGCTGCCGAGCGTCGGGGCGGGGGAGGTGCTGCGCGACATGCTGGCCGAGGAGAGCCCCGTGCCTGCGGTGCGGCTCACCCGTATCTTCCGGCAGGCCCAGGAGTCCGGCGTCGTCACGAACGCCCACCGCATCAACTCCGGGCAGCAGCCCCTGACCCAGGGCCTGAAGGACTTCTTCCTCTTCGTCGAGGACGACACCGAGGAGGCAGGCCGGCTCACCGTCGACGTCGCGGCCCGCCGGATCCCCGCCACGTTCGGCCTCGACCCGCGGCGCGACGTCCAGGTGCTCGCGCCAATGCACCGCGGCCCCGCCGGGGCGGGCAATCTCAACGGGCTGCTCCAGCAGGCGATCACGCCAGGACGCCCGGACGTGCCCGAGAAGCGCTTCGGTGGCCGCGTCTTCCGGGTGGGGGACAAGGTGACCCAGATCCGGAACAACTACGAGAAGGGGGCGAACGGCGTCTTCAACGGCACGGTCGGTGTCGTCACGTCCCTGGACGCCGAGGAGCAGAGACTCACCGTCCGCACCGATGAGGACGAGGAGGTCCCCTATGACTTCGACGAGCTGGACGAGCTGGCCCATGCCTACGCTGTGACCATCCACCGCTCCCAGGGCAGCGAGTACCCGTGCGTGGTGATCCCCGTCACGACGGGGGCCTGGATGATGCTCCAGCGCAACCTCCTCTACACGGCGGTCACGCGCGCCAAGAAGCTCGTCGTCCTGGTCGGTTCGCGCAGAGCGATCGGCCAGGCGGTGCGTACGATTTCGGCCGGAAGGCGGTGTACCGCCCTGAATTTCCGGCTGTCGGGCACCGCTGCCCAAAAGATTTGATCGATCAGATGAGTCACGAAGGTCACAAGGACTTCCGGAACCAGGGCGAAGGGGGCAGGATGAGCAAGTTGGCGGCACTGAGTGCCGCCAATGGGCCCCATGGTCGACCCCGAGTGCACTCTGCTGGTCCAAGTGGGGGAAGGTAGAGACAGTCAGGGCACCTCGAAGAAGAGGCACTACGTCGGTGAGGGATGACGTGAGCGAGCAGAACGAGAAGGCTGTAGTACTCCAGTACGGCGACGACGAGTACACCTACCCGGTGATCGACAGCACCGTGGGCGACCAGGGCTTCGACATCGGGAAGCTGCGAGCCCAGACGGGCCTGGTGACCCTGGACAGCGGCTACGGCAACACCGCCGCGTACAAATCCGCGATCACCTATCTCGACGGTGAAGAGGGCATCCTCCGCTACCGCGGCTACCCGATCGAGCAGCTGGCCGAGAACTCGACCTTCACCGAGGTCGCCTACCTGCTGATCAACGGCGAGCTCCCGACGGTCGACGAGCTCTCCGCCTTCAAGAACGAGATCACCGGGCACACGCTCCTGCACGAGGACGTGAAGCGGTTCTTCGACGGCTTCCCGCGGGACGCCCACCCGATGGCCATGCTGTCCTCCGTGGTCTCCGCGCTGTCCACCTTCTACCAGGACAGCCACAACCCGTTCGACGAGCAGCAGCGTCACCTCTCCACGATCCGGCTCCTCGCGAAGCTGCCGACGATCGCGGCGTACGCCTACAAGAAGTCGATCGGCCACCCGTTCGTCTACCCGCGCAACGACCTCGGCTACGTCGAGAACTTCCTGCGCATGACGTTCTCGGTGCCGGCCCAGGAGTACGTGCCGGACCCGGTCGTCGTCTCCGCCCTCGAGAAGCTGCTCATCCTGCACGCGGACCACGAGCAGAACTGCTCGACGTCCACGGTGCGCCTGGTGGGCTCGTCGCAGGCCAACATGTTCGCGTCGATCTCCGCCGGTATCTCCGCGCTGTGGGGTCCGCTGCACGGTGGCGCCAACGCTTCCGTCCTGGAGATGCTCGAGGGCATCCAGGCCGCCGGCGGCGACGTCGACGAGTTCATCCGCAAGGTGAAGAACAAGGAAGACGGCGTGAAGCTCATGGGCTTCGGGCACCGCGTCTACAAGAACTTCGACCCGCGGGCGAAGATCATCAAGGCGGCGGCGCACGATGTCCTCTCGGCGCTCGGCAAGTCCGACGAGCTGCTCGACATCGCGCTGAAGCTGGAGGAGCACGCGCTGGCCGACGAGTACTTCGTCGAGCGCAAGCTCTACCCGAACGTCGACTTCTACACCGGTCTGATCTACCGGGCCATGGGCTTCCCGACCGAGATGTTCACGGTCCTCTTCGCCCTCGGCCGGCTTCCGGGCTGGATCGCCCAGTGGCACGAGATGATCAAGGAGCCGGGTTCGCGCATCGGCCGCCCGCGCCAGATCTACACGGGCGTCGTCGAACGCGACTTCATCCCGGTCGAAGGGCGCTGACTGATCTTCCCCGAGCGCCGGTTGGGCACATTAAGCCTCGCCGGCGATTGAGGCGCGGGGTCCGGGGCAGAGCCCCGAAACCGTAACCCCGCCCCACCGCAACAGTTCACGGCCACACTGCGGCCAGCAGAGAGCGCCCCGCTGTCGGTCCCCCCACGGGCCGACAGTCGGGGCGCTTTCCTTTACCCGGGTCGGATTCCCCCCACGGGATCCGGCCTGGGGGTCTGTGGTGCGTCGGCCGCCGGAACACGTACCGCCGGGCGGGCCGCTCAAGCTTCCCGGCGCACGTGCCCCGGCCAACGCTGTCGGGACCGCCCCCCAAGGCGGGTCCCTCCGATGCGGAAACGTCCCCCAAGACGTTCCTGCATCGCCTCCTTAGACTCACGAGAGCCGCAAAGGGTTACGTTCAGATCGGTGTGATCTGCGTCTCTTGCATATGTCCCATGCGTGCGCAAGGGATCCGATATGTGGATATCGGCCTCTGTGGGTGAGTGCTGCAATTGTGCCGTGTGGATTGTGTGGAGGTCCAGAGTTCTCGGCAGGTATCTGCATAAATCTGCGCAGATCTCAGACGAGTTCGTAGCCCGCCTCGTCCACCGCGGCGCGAACCGCCTCCTCGTCGAGCGGGGCGGTGGAGACGACCGTGACCTGGCCGGTTGCCGCGCTCGCCTGGACCGAGGCCACGTCGGCGAGCTCCAGGATCTCGTCGGCCACCGCGCCCTCGCAGTGGCCGCACGTCATGCCCTTGACCTCGTACACGGCGGTGAAGGCGCCCTCGGCGGTCGGGGGTGCGGCGTCGGAGTGGCAGGCGCCGCCGCAGCAGGAGCCGGCGGGCTCGCTGTCGACCTGGGGGAGCTCGGTGTGGGCGCTGCTCATGGCGTACTCCTTGGTGGTGGGGTGAGTCTTCTGATGCGCTCGACCCTATACCCCTAGGGGGTACTCTTCCAAGAAGGATCGCGGCGTGCGAGTGAGCGCACCCAGGTGAGTGCCAGGAGCGTGATGATGACAAGACCGCCGACCGAGAAGAGCGTGAAGAGGTGCTGCTGGGTCCCGGTCGGCTTCGGGATGTAGCCCTCGGCGAAGAGCGCGCGGTCCAGGCTCGTGGTGGTCAGCCGGGCGACCAGCCAGATCGCGATGCCGTGCATCGAGTCCCAGAGCGCGTGCAGGAGCGAGACGCCCAGGTAGGTGCCGATCACCGGGGCCGCGAAGCGGTAGCGGCCGTCCGGGCGGCGGAAGGACAGGAGGACCGCTGCCGAGATCGCCGTCCACAGGCCGTGGCCGAAGGGGGCGAGGAGGCCGCGCAGGACCTCCGTCTCCAGGAGGGCCCGCAGGTCGATGCCCTTCATGGTGATCGCCGCGTTGAACGCGTAGCCCGCGCTCTCGAAGGCGGCGAAGCCGAAGCCGACCGTGGCGCCCAGGACCAGTCCCGCGCGCAGTCCGCTGATGTGCGGGTGGCGGTGGAGTACGTAGATGAGGGCGAGCAGCTTGACCGCCTCCTCGATCAGGCCGACGGCCACGAACATCCACACCGAGGGGTGTACGAGGTAGTACTCCATCACCGACGCCCCGAGGACGCCGAGGATGCCGCCCACCAGGAAGCAGCCCAGGATCAGGATCACGCCCAGGTCGCGGCCGTGCCGCTCGTACGCCCAGAGCACGAAGACCGCCGGGGTCAGGAAGCTGCCGAGCATGATGAGCGTCGGGAGCAGGGTGGTGTTCTGCGTCGCGTACGTGACGATCGCCGTCAGCGCCCACAGCGCCAGGCCGCCCCACAGGCAGCGCTTCCAGAGTCCCGGGCGGATCTGCGGCCCCGGCGGGGGCGACTGCTGCGGAATCCGGGCCTGGGATGCCCCGAAGGGCTGTTGGGGCTGCGTCACTGCTGCGATCCCTCCGCCTGCCGACAACTTACGGTCACCTTGGGTGATTTGTCCGAAGTTTATGGCGGGGGCGGATGGGTCGCAGTGTGGGCGCCGGGTCGTGCGTGCGTACGGCCCGGCGCCCCGGTTCAGTCCTTGCGGCCCCGGTTGCTCGGCCGGGAGGCCACCCAGGCGCGGACCGTGTCGGCGTACCAGTAGGGCTTGCCCGACTCGACGTGGTCGGGCGGGGGCAGCAGGCCGTGCTTGCGGTACGAGCGGACGGTGTCGGGCTGCACGCGGATGTGTGCGGCGATGTCCTTGTACGACCAGAGCCTGCGGTCGCTCATGGTGGCTCCTCCCTGCCGGTGCTCACGGCGGCTCGGGGGTGCCGCCCGTGATCAACTCAGCCTGTGCCCGGAGAACGAGGTGACCCGTGGTGAAGGGAGGGCCTGTGGGACCTCTGTGACGCAGAACCCGCGTAGGCCTGACATGTGTGACGCGATGGGGGCGTTTGTGACGCGAATGATGCAAAGGGGGCGCGCCATCGGCGCATGCTCCGGCGCGTAAGTGGATAGGCGGGCGCCGAACCGACACGGTGTGGTCCGGATGTCAGGACAAAGTATTGACAGGGGGCCCGGGCAGGTCTAGATCTGACGGGGCGACGGAGATCGTTCCATCCCCTTCGGCGCGACCCCCAGGAGGAGAGTAGAGAGATGACGCACCTTCCACGCGGTAGCGCCGCCGACGGGGCCTACGCCCTGTCCGTCGATCCCGACAAGGCCGGCTGGTCCCGGGCCGGGCTGCGGATTCTCGAACTCGCGGCCGGGCAGGGGCACGCCTTCGACACCGGGGAGAGCGAGTGGATCGTGCTGCCGCTCTCCGGCGGATGTTCGGTCCGCGCGGAGGGGATGAACCTCGAACTGGCGGGCAGGGGCAGCGTATTCGGTTCGGTGAGTGACTTCGCCTACGTACCGCGCGACACCAGCGTGGAGATCTCCTCCGGTGCGGGAGGCCGGTTCGCCCTGGCAGGAGCGAAATGCGGTCGACGACTCCCCGTCCGCTACGGCCCCGCGCCGGAGGTTTCCGTCGAGGACAGGGGTGGCGGCCAGAGCGCCCGCCAGGTGCGCAACTTCGCCGCCGCCGACGCCTTCGACTGCGATCAGCTCATCGCAGTCGAGGTGATCACCCCCGGCGGGAACTGGTCCTCGTACCCGCCGCACAAGCACGACGAGCACCGGCCGGGCGAGGAGACGCTGCTCGAGGAGATCTACTACTTCGAGATCGAGGGGCGGGAGGGCGCTCCCGAGGGGTACGGCTACCAGCGCGTGTCCCCGTCGAGGCCCGGCGGCACCGACCTCCTCGCCGAGGTCCGCACCGGCGACACGGTGCTCGTGCCCGACGGCTGGCACGGCCCGTCGATCGCCCAGCCGGGACACGCCATGTACTACCTGAACGTCATGGCGGGACCGGGGGACGAGCGGGAGTGGAAGATCTGCTTCCATCCCGATCACGCCACGGAGGGATACCGATGACGACGACCCGAACGGTACGACTCACCGTCGCCCAGGCCCTCGTCCGCTTCCTGGCGAACCAGTACACGGAGCGCGACGGCGCCCGGCACCGCCTCATCGACGCCACCTGGGGCATCTTCGGTCACGGCAACGTGGCCGGGCTCGGCCAGGCGCTCCTCCAGTACGGCACCGCGCCCAGTGGGGGGACACCCCCCACACCCCCCGTCATGCCCTTCCACCAGGGCCGCAACGAGCAGGCGATGGTGCACGCCGCCGTCGGCTACGCCCGCCAGTGCGACCGCCTGTCCACGCACGCCGTCACCACCTCGATCGGCCCCGGCGCCACCAACCTCGTCACCGGCGCCGCCCTCGCGACCATCAACCACCTGCCCGTACTGCTGCTCCCCGGCGACGTGTTCGCGGCCCGGCCCGCCGACCCGGTGCTCCAGCAGCTCGAAGTGCCGTACGCGGGCGATGTGTCGGTCAACGACTGCCTGCGGCCCGTCTCGAAGTACTTCGACCGGATCGAGCGGCCCGAGCGGCTCGTCCCGGCCGCGCTCCAGGCCATGCGCGTACTCACCGACCCCGTCGACACCGGCGCCGTCACGCTCGCGCTGCCGCAGGACGTGCAGGCGGAAGCGTACGACTGGCCGGAGGAGTTCTTCCGGGAGCGGATCTGGGCCGTGCGCCGCCCCGAGCCGGATATGCAGGAACTCGCCGATGCCGTAAGGGAGTTGAAGCGCTCACGGCGCCCGCTTCTCGTCGCCGGTGGCGGCGTCCACCACAGCGCCGCCGAGGCCGCCCTCAAGGAGTTCGCCGACGCCACCCGCATCCCCGTCGCCTCCACCCAGGCGGGCAAGGGCTCGCTGCTGCACGACCACCCCGCCGACGTCGGCGGCATCGGGCACACCGGCACCGCCACCGCCAACGAACTCGCCCGCACCGCCGACCTGGTGATCGGCGTCGGCACCCGGTACACGGACTTCACGACGGCCTCCGGCACGCTCTTCGCCAACCCCGACGTCCGCTTCCTGAACCTGAACGTCGCGGCCTTCGACGCCCACAAACTGTCCGCGCACCCGCTCGTCGCCGACGCCCGCGCGGGGCTGACCGCCCTGCGTTCCGAAGCGGCCGGGTACCGCGCCGAGCCCGCGTACGTCGCCGAGTACACCGAGGACAAAGAGCGCTGGGAGCACCGCGTCGACGCCTGCTTCACCGCCGAGGACGAACTCGTACGCCCGACACAGTCCCAAGTGCTCGGCGCACTCGACGAGTTGGCGACCGCGGACGACATCCTCATCAATGCCGCCGGTTCGCTCCCCGGGGATCTCCACAAGCTGTGGCGGGCCCGCTCCCGCGACCAGTACCACGTCGAGTACGGGTACTCCTGCATGGGCTACGAGATCCCGGCCGCCCTCGGTGTCGCGCTCGCCGCGCCAGGCCGGCCCGTGTGGGCGCTCGTCGGAGACGGCACGTATCTGATGCTGCCGACGGAGATCGTCACCGCCGTCCAGGAGAACATCCCGGTCAAGGTCGTCATCCTGCAGAACCACGGGTACGCGTCCATCGGCGGGCTCTCCGCGTCCGTCGGCGCCGAGGGCTTCGCCACGCAGTACCGGTTCGCGGGGGAGCAGGGCGCGTACGAGGGGGCGCCGCTGCCCGTCGACCTCGCCGCCAACGCGGCCAGCCTGGGGATGACGGTGCACCGCGCCAAGACCGTGCGTGACCTGCGTGAAGCGCTCGCCGCGGCGCGTGATGCCACGCGCCCCACATGTGTCTACGTGGAGACCGAAACGTCAGACACAGTGTCGGGCCCGCCTCCCGCGCAGGCGTGGTGGGATGTTCCTGTGGCCGAGACGGCGGAGCGCAGCGCCGCGGTCGAGGCCCGCGAGAAGTACGACCGGCACGCCGCCGGCCGACGTCGCCACCTCTGAGAAGTACGTAGCCGTCACAGGAGTTGCCCGTATGTCTGACACGAAGTTGGTCCACCACTGGATCGGCGGCAAGGCCGTCGAGGGCGCGTCCGGCAATCACGGTCGGGTGACCGACCCGGCGACCGGCGCCGTCACCACGCACGTCGACTTCGCGAGCGTCGACGAGGTGGACACGGCCGTCGCCACCGCCAAGGAGGCGTACACGTCCTGGGGGCAGTCGTCCCTCGCCAAGCGCACCGAGATCCTCTTCCGGTTCCGCGCGCTGCTCGACGCCAACCGGGACGCGATCGCCGAGCTGATCACCGCCGAGCACGGCAAGGTGCACTCCGACGCGCTCGGCGAGGTGGCCCGCGGCCTGGAGATCGTCGACCTGGCCTGCGGCATCAACGTGCAGCTGAAGGGCGAGCTGTCGACGCAGGTCGCGAGCCGCGTCGACGTGGCGTCGATCCGGCAGCCGCTGGGTGTCGTCGCCGGCATCACGCCGTTCAACTTCCCGGCCATGGTGCCGATGTGGATGTTCCCGATCGCCATCGCGACCGGCAACACCTTCATCCTGAAGCCGTCCGAGAAGGACCCCTCGGCGTCGCTGAAGATCGCCGAGCTGCTCTCGGAGGCCGGTCTGCCCGACGGCGTCTTCAACGTCGTCCACGGTGACAAGGTCGCCGTCGACCGCCTACTGGAGCACCCGGACGTCGCCGCGATCTCCTTCGTGGGCTCGACGCCGATCGCCCGCCACATCCACGCCACGGCCTCCGCCAACGGCAAGCGCGTGCAGGCCCTCGGCGGCGCCAAGAACCACATGCTGGTCCTGCCGGACGCCGATCTGGACGCGGCCGCCGACGCCGCGGTCTCGGCCGCGTACGGCTCGGCGGGCGAGCGCTGCATGGCGATCTCGGCGGTCGTCGCGGTGGGCTCCATCGCCGACGAGCTCGTCGCGAAGATCAAGGAGCGCGCCGAGAAGATCAAGATCGGTCCCGGCAACGACCCGACGTCCGAGATGGGCCCGCTCATCACGGCCGCCCACCGCGACAAGGTCGCCTCCTATGTGAAGGGGGCGGCGGCCGAGGGCTGCGAGGTCGTCCTCGACGGCAGCGACCACACGGTGCCCGGCTTCGAGAACGGCCACTGGGTGGGCCTCTCCCTCCTCGACAACGTCCCGACGTCCGCCAAGGCGTACCAGGACGAGATCTTCGGCCCGGTCCTGTGCGTGCTGCGCGTCGACACGTACGACGAGGGCGTGGCCCTCATGAACGCGTCCCCGTTCGGCAACGGCACGGCGATCTTCACCCGTGACGGCGGCGCCGCCCGCCGCTTCCAGCTGGAGATCGAGGCCGGCATGGTCGGCGTCAACGTGCCGATCCCGGTCCCGGTGGGCTACCACAGCTTCGGCGGCTGGAAGGACAGCCTCTTCGGCGACCACCACATCTACGGCAACGACGGCACGCACTTCTACACCCGCGGCAAGGTCGTCACGACCCGCTGGCCGGACCCGGCCGACGCTCCCTCGGGCGTCGACCTGGGGTTCCCGAGCAACCACTGAGGACCCTGCCGAGGTTCCCGGGCCGTCCGGAGTACGGACAGTTCGCTGTGAACTTCAGCGCTCCGGCTGCGGTTCTCGTACGTAGGGGATGAACCGGGCGGCGTAAGTGGACTCCCGTGTATACCTTCGATACGAAGGTCATCCACGGGAGTCGCTGCGTAAATCCCGGCACCCTTTGCAAACCTCTTGCGAACCCCTCGCACACCGCGCGTAGTTGGCGGAAGGCGTACTGCGGATTCCGAAGGAAAACAGGCGTTGACGTTCGGATATCGGCGAGGTTGCATGGCGCAGCCCTGTCGCACGAGTCGATCGGATTCGCTTCATGACCGACACGCTTCGCCCCGCCGCTCCTCCGTCCCCACCAGAAGCGGCACCCCAGGCCCAGAAGCTCAAGCGTTCCATCGGCGTCGTCGGAGGCACCCTGCTCACGCTGTCCTGCGTGACGCCCGCCTCCTCGCTCTTTGTTGTCGTCCCCGACCTGTTCGGCAGCCTCGGCACCGCGACCGCGCTCACCATCGCCGTCGGCTCGCTGATCTGTATCGGCGTGGCCTTCCTCTACTCGGAGCTGGGCACCCTCATCCCCAGCGCGGGCGGCGAGTACGCCATGGTGTCGACGCTGGCGGGACGCCTCGCCGGCTGGCTGGTCTTCGTCCTGTCCCTGCTCGTCGTGTTCATCGTGCCGCCGGTGATCGCGATGGGCACGGCCGACTACCTGGAGCCGGTGATCCACCTCGACCCGGCGATGGCGGGCGCGGGCGTGATGCTGCTGTCCACCCTCGCGGGCCTGCTCGACCTGCGTGCCAACGCGTGGATCACCGGCATCTTCCTCGCCCTCGAAGTCATCGCGGCGGCCCTCGTCGCGGTCCTCGGCTTCGCGCACGCCGAGCGCGGCGTCGGCTCGCTCGGCTCGATGCAGATCGCGGGCGGGAACGGCCACACGGACGCGGTGACGGGCATGCTCGTCGTCTCCGGCCTGGCCATCGCCCTCTTCGTCACGCAGGGCTTCTCCACGGCCGTCTACCTCTCCGAAGAACTGGAGAACCCCCGCAAGTCCGTGGCCCGCACGGTGCTCGCGACGCTCGCCATCTCCACGGTCGTCATCCTCGTCCCGGTCGTCGCGATCACCATGGGCGCGAAGGACCTGACGGCGCTCACCTCGGGCGACATCAGCACGATGGTCGTGGCCTGGTCGAACTCGGCGGTCGGCACGTTCGTCTCGCTGTGCGTCGCACTCGCCATCATCAACGCGGGCATCGTCATGGTCATCCAGAACTCCCGCGTCCTGTTCGCCTCGGCCCGCGACAAGGCGTGGCCGGGGCCGGTCAACAACGCGCTGTCCCGGCTCGGCCGCTTCGGCTCCCCGTGGGTCGCGACGCTGGCCGTCGGCGTCCCCGGCGCGGCGCTCTGCTTCGTCAACCTCGACACCCTGTACGGCGTGACGGGCGTCTCCGTCACCGGCATGTACCTGCTGGTCGCGGTGGCCGCGCTCTTCGCCCGCCGTGGCGCTCACAAGGGCCGGCCGGCGTGGCGGATGCCGTTGTGGCCGGGGGTCCCCGTGGTCCTGATCGCCCTGATGATCTACATCCTCGTCGAGCAGGAGGTCGAGTACCTGCTGTGGACGGGCGGCATCATGGCGGTGGCGAGCCTGTACTGGGCGCTTTACCTCCGGTCGCGGCGGGAGACGCGGTGGCTGGTGACGGTCCCGACGGACTGACACCGCGAGCCGGGGTTGCGCTCCCGGGGCTCTGCCCCGGACCCCACTGCTCAATCGCCGCAGGGGCTTAACAACAGCCCCGCCGGCGTTTGAGGCGCGGGGCCGGGGCGGAGCCCCGAGGCGTTCACCAGAGGTGGCCGGTTTCCATCGGGAGGCCGGTTGTCAGTGACTCGTTTCCGGCGACGCCGACCGCGAGGGCGAGGGCTCCGTCGCGCGCGGTGGCTCCCTTGCCCGCCGCAGGGACCGCGCCGTCGTCCGACCCGTCCCCCACCGGCCCGAAGAGTTCCTTCAGCATGCGGAGGTCCCCGCCACCGTGGGACCCCGCCGACCACTCGTAGGGAATCTCCCGCGGCGCCTCCCAAAGGGGCCGCAGCAGGATCGACGTACGGCCGGGGCGGTCCATGACCACCCCGCCGTGCGACGCCCCCGCCGAACCGCCGGAGGCAACCGTCGGCGACTGCCACGTGTTCTCCTCGACCTCCAACTCGAGCCGCCCACCGGTCCCGTTGAACATCACCCGGTACCCCTCCCAGGGCGAGTACGCCGTGAGGTGGTACGTCATCGTGGCCCCGGAGTCGTAACGGACCAGGACCGACAGGTCGTCCTCGACGTCGATGGCGTCGCCGAAGACGTTCCGGTCGCGGACGTAGTCGGAGTCGCCGGCCGTCTCCGCGTCCGCGTAGAGGGACTTGAGGTTCGGGTCGTCGGCGAGATGGATCGCGTACGGGTCGCCCGCCGCCTCCTGCGAACCGTGCGCCCGCACATAGCCGCGGCGAAGGCCGGTCCGCTCGCCGTTGTCGCGGCCGTAGAAGACGAGTCCGCCCTCCGCGTACACGCGTGAAGGGGCCGCGCCCAGCCACCAGTTGACGAGATCGAAGTGGTGGCCGGACTTGTGCACGAGCAGTCCGCCGCTGTGCTGCTTCTCGCGGTGCCAGCGGCGGAAGTAGTCGGCGCCGTGCCGCACGTCGAGCAGCCACTCGAAGTGCACCGAGCGGATCTCGCCGATCGCGCCGTCGTGGAGGAGTTGCCAGACCTTCTCGTGGGCCGGGTTGTAGCGGTAGTTGAAGCCCACGGACAGCTCGCCGCCGGTGCGGCCCACCGTGTCGAGAATGGCGCGGCACTTCTCCGCATCCGTGGTCATCGGCTTCTCCGTCACCACCCGGCAGCCCGCTTCGAGCGCCGTGTTGATGTACGTGTGGTGGGTCGCGTCGACGGTGGTGACGACGACCTCGTCGATCCGGTGCGTACGCAGGGCTGCCGCGAAGTCCGACGGGTCGCAGGTGGCCGCCTCCCCGCGGCCGAGCGAGCCGAGCAGCCGGTTGTGGTGGGCGATGCGGGTCGGGCTGGGGTCCGCGAGGAGGACTGTGTCGTAGTGGGGGCGGGCGGCCAGGGCCCTGGTGTACATCTGGGCGCGGTGACCGGTACCGATGATCGCGGCACGCTTCATGGGGGTCAGGATTCCTTTCGCGAATGGGGTCTCCCCTGCTCGAACGCAGTTGAGAGCTTGGGGAATGGGCCTGTGGAGCGGCGGACTATCAACTCGCTTTCCAGGACGAGCTCTTCGGGTACGCGGTCCGGTTCGTCGAGTCGGCGCAGCATCAGGTCGACGGCGCGTTCGCCGAGCGCGTCGAGCGGGATGCGGACCGACGTGAGCGCGGGGGTGGCCGTCGTGGCGAGGAGAGTGTCGTCGGCGCCCACGACGCTGACGTCGTCGGGCACCCGTACCCCGCGGTCGGCGAGGCGGGACAACACGCCGAGCGCCATCAGGTCGTTGTGCGCGACGATCGCGGTGGCGCCCGCGGCCAGCGCCAGGTCGGCGACCTGCGCGCCCGTGTGGAACTTGGGCTCGTGCGGGCCGAACTCGGTGACCTTCAGCTCCAGTTGCTCGGCGGCGTGGCGGACGGCGTGGCCGCGCTGCTCGCTCGACCAGGAGTTGCGGGCCCCCAGGATCAGGGCGAGGTGGCGGTGGCCGAGCGCGTGCAGATGCGCCACCGCCTGGCGCAGTCCGTCCTCGCTGGGCGCGACCACCGACGGCACGCCGGACACGCTCCGGTTCACGGCGACGCTCGGCACCTGCCGGACGACCTCGCCGAGCCGGGCGCCGTCCATCCGCGGGGCGACGAGCAGCAGCCCGTCGACCTGGCGGGCGAGCGTGAGCGCCAACTCGTACTCGTCGTCGGGGTGTTCATCGGTGTCCGCGAGGAACACGGCGTAGTCCTTGCGGCGGGCGCGGGCCTGCACGGCCTTCACGATCACCGCGAAGAACGGATTGGCGATGTCGGGCACGATGAGCCCGAGCGTGCGGGTGCGCCCGCGGGCGAGCGAGCTGGCGATGCGGCTGGGGCGGTACCCGAGCCGTTCCGCTGCCGCGAGGACGCGGGTCCTTGTTTCCGGGCGCACTTGGTGCGGGGAGGCGAAGCACCGGCTCACGGTGGAGGGGGAGACGCCGGCGTCGGCGGCGACCTCCTCAGCGCTTGCGGCTCCGCCCGATTGCCGGTCGTCGTTACGCATGACGGTCTCCCCTCACGTGGTCGTTTTCGCGCGTGCGCCGCGGGTGGTCCCGATTCGTGGGCGGGTTCCGTCGCGCCGTGGTTTGCGCAGTTCCCCGCGCCCCTGAAATGCCGGCACATCAAGCCGCGTCAGCGATAGTTGGGCCACAATCAAGCCCCGCCTTTGGACGAGAACCAGCGGGGTTCGGGGCGGAGCCCCGAGGCGTTGCGGCGGTCGACTGCCACCGCGGCCAACGCCAGCACACCCGTCACCAGAGGCGCCAACAGCACGAGCTGCCAGACGCACACCGACGACACGAGCACCGCGCCGCCGAGCATCAACGTCCCCCGGCCATCCCGCAGAGGCCGCGCCCAGCGCCCCGTGAGCGACCAGGTCGCCGCCATCCGAACCTGATACACGACCACCGCCCCCGCCGCCCCCGCGATCACCACCGCCAGTACGCCGAAGAGCGGAACGTCCCCCGCGACCGCCGCCAGGCGCAGGTCCGCGCCCAGGAAGCCGAGGGCGAGCAGGCCGACCGCGCCGACCCGCACCCCACCCGGCACCGCCCCGCGGAAGTCCGCCACGAACCGGCGGGCCGTGCCGGGCGAGGGGCCGTCCGGTACGCAGCGACGTACCGCCGCGCAACCTGCCGCCATCGCCGCCGGCCACGTGACCAGCAGCAAGGACCCCGCCGCCACCAGCACCCCGATCCACAGCACCTCCGCGAAGAGCGTGAACCGCTCGCCGTACGGGGTGTCGCGCCGCACCCCCGAAGTCGCCTCGCTCATCCCTTCACCCCGGAGGTCGCCGCGCCCTCGATCAGCAGCCGCTGGAACGCCACGAAGAACGCGATCACCGGGAGCAGCGAGAGGACCGACATGCCGAGCATCGCCCCGTAGTCCTGGCTGCTCGTCGAGTCGACGAACAGGCGCAACGCCACCGGCAGCGGGTACTTCTCCGGCGACTGGAGGTAGATCAGCGGCGCGAAGAAGTCGTTCCAGGACCAGATGAAGGTGAAGATCGCCGTGGTGATGAGTGCGGGCCGCAGCAGCGGAAGCACGATGTGGCCGAAGATTCGGAAGTGCCCGCAGCCGTCGATCAGCGCCGCCTCGTCGAGGCTGCGCGGCAGGTTGCGTACGAACTGCACCATCAGGAAAACGAAGAACGCGTCCGTGGCGAGGAACTTGCCGAGGAGCAGCGGCACGTAGGTGTCGACCAGGCCGACCTGCTGGAACATCGTGTACTGCGGGATGAGCAGGAGGTGGGTCGGCAGCAGGATGGTGCCGATCATCACCGCGAACATCGGGCCGCGACCCCGGAACCGCAGCCGCGCGAAGGCGTACGCGGCGATCGAGCACGACAGTACGTTGCCGATCACCGAACCCACCGCCAGCAGCAGGGAGTTGCTGAAGAAGCGCCACGCCGGAACCTCGGCGATCCCTTCGAGCGCCGTGCCGAATCCGCTCCAACTCAGCTTCGATGGCAGCAGGTTGAAGCTGGAGATGATCTCGTCGGCGGGCTTCACGGACGCCGTGAACACCCAGAACACCGGATAGAGCAGCACCAGGAGCAGGGCGATCGCGCCCACGTGCCACAAGGTCGAACGCGTGGTGGCCGTGCTGGTAGTCGGGGCCATCGTCACTTCTCCTCGCCCGCGTAGTGGACCCAGCGGCCCGAAGTCTTGAAGAGCACCGCGGTGATCACGCCGACGACCAGGAGCAGCACCCAGGTCAGGGCCGCCGCGTAGCCCATCCGGAAGTCGTTGAAGCCGAGTTCGTACAGGTACATCGAGTAGACGTGGGTGGAGCCCGCGGGGCCGCCGGTTCCGTTGGAGAGCACGAACGCCGAGTTGAACATCTGGAAGGCGTGCACCATCTCCAGGACCAGGTTGAAGAAGATCACGGGGGAGAGCATGGGGACCGTGACCGAGATGAAGCGGCGCCAGGGCCCCGCCCCGTCGATCTCCGCCGCCTCGAACAGATCGCGCGGGATCTGCTGGAGCGCAGCCAGGAAGATCACCATGGGCGCGCCGAACTGCCAGACCGAGAGCGCGACCAGGGACATCAACGACCAGTCGGGGTTGGAGATCCAGCCGCCCGTGTGGATCCCGAAGCCGCCGAGGAACCGGTCGACGACGCTGCCGGTGGAGAACAGCAGCCGCCACACGATGGCCGCGCCGACGCTCGCGCCGATCAGGGACGGCATGTAGAAGGCGGCCCGGTAGAAGTTGCGGCCCTTGCGGCGGGTGTGCAGCAGGAGGGCCACGCCGAGCGCCGCGATCAGCTTCAGGGGCGTCGCCACCACTACGTAGAGCAGCGTCACGCCTACGGTGTCGCGTACCTCGGGATCGTCGAACAGGATCCGCTTGTAGTTGTCGAGGCCGATCCAGCGCGGAGCGTCGAACAGGTTGTAGTCCGTGAACGACATGTAGAGCGAGAACAGCATCGGGCCGAGCGTCAGCACGGCCGCGCCGATCATCCACGGGGTGAGGAAGACGTACGCGGAGCGGTCGTTCGTGCTCCGGCGGCGCTTTCCCGGTGGGGGCGAGGGGGAGTCGCCGCGGCGTGCGCGGGGTATCGCGGCGTCGGTCGTCGTCGTAGAGGCCATGAGGGCTCCGTACGGGTTCGGGAGGGGCGAGAGAGGGGCGGCGAGGTCCTGCGCGGGGTCCTGCCGTCAGGCGAGGACGACCTCCGACTGGTCGAAGTAGAGATCCACGGCCTGGTCCACGGAGACAGTTCCGTAGAAGAGCTTCTCGGCGACGCGCTGCAGATAGACGTTGAGGGACGCGCCGCCGTCGGCGGGCGGCGGCGGGGTCGCGGCGAGCGTCTTGGCGACCTGTTCCTCGTACGCCTGGACCTGGCGCACCTTCGGGTCGGAGGTGTCGGCCGCGCCCTGCTGGCTCGTGGTGGGCGCCATGCCGATGTTGGTGCCGAGGATCTTCGCCACCCGCCGGTCGTTGACCATGAAGTCGATGAACCGCGCGCTCTCGCTCTGATACGAACTCTGCGCGGCCGCGGCGATCAGCATGCCCGGCTTGGCGTAGATGCCGGAGCGCCCGGTGTCGCTGGGGACCGTGCCGAGGGAGAGCGTGCTGCCGCGCATGTCGCTGCGGCCTCCTACCTGGTTGTCCCACTCCAGGTAGGAGGCGGCCCTGCGGGTGGAGATGGGGAAGCCGGGCAGCGATTCGAGTACGGCGTCGGGGCCCGCGAGCGCGCCCTCCTTGCGCCAGCCGTCGACCAGGGTGAGGTAGCGGCGCATGTCGTCCCGGTCGAAGCCGAGCGTGCCCTTGTCGGTCCACATCTGGAGCCCCTGCTGGCGCATCCAGACCTCCAGGCCCATGTAGTTCTGCCCGGGGTTGTCCATGCCGTACTGCACGGGGCTGCCGTGCCGTCTGCCGTACCGGGTCACCTTCAGGGACTGCTCCATGAACGCGTCCCAGCTCATCCGGCCCGTCGGCTTGCGGGCACCGGCCTCGGACCACGTCTTGGCGTCGTACATCAGGGAGACGCAGTTCGCGCCCAGCGGCAGCGCGACGCGGCGGCCGTCGACCTTGCCGGCGGTGCGCAGCGACGGGATCACCGTCGAGGCGTCGATCTCCTTGCCGGATCCGGTGTGCGGGCCCAGGTCGGCGAGTACGCCGTGCTCGCCGAGGGTGCGGACCCAGGCGTAGTCGACGTGCATCACGTCGGGCGGGTTGCCGCCTGCGGCGGCGGTGCTGAGCTTCGGCCAGAAGGAGTCGAACGCGGCGAAGCTCGACTTCACCTTGATCTTGGGATGCTCGCGTTCGAACACCGCGATGCACTTGTTGATGAGGTCGGCCCGGCCACTGTCGCCCCAGAAGAAATAGCGCAGCGTCACGGTGCCACCGGCGCCGACGGAGCGCGCGGGCCCGCCGCAGCCGGTCAGCGCGGCACCGAGGCCGGAGGCGAGCAGGGCGGACAGGGCGGTGCGACGGGAGGGGGCGGCATAGCCCATAGGGGCCTCCACGAGCGGCTCGGCGGTGGGAGCGGTTCGGTTCGTGGAGGGACGGTTGCATGCGCTCGCAGGTCGGTCAATGGGTTGCGCGACGATTTCCGGAACGGCCCCTTCCCGCCAACTCCCGCAGGCGCGGGGCCCCTTGACGATCTCTGCGAGCGCTTGCAGTATGTGCCGCACCGTGGCCGACGCCGCCGTTTCCGCTGTCCTCAATTCATGAACATCTGACACCCTGTCAGATACCGCGAGCACCGTAGGGCGCCACAGAACCATCGACCGACCGAGCGCGTCTCCAC
>NZ_JBEOVM010000112.1:0-20299 GCF_040295505.1 Streptomyces sp. NPDC002790
GGGCTTGATCTTTCAAGCCCCGCCGGCGATTGAGGCGATCTTTCAAGCCCCTGCGGCGATTGAGCAGGCCTTTCAAGCCCCGCCGGGGCCGGGGCCGCCGGCGGGGCTTGAATTAGCGGGACTGCTGGGCCGGGACTCCGCGGGAGGCCGGCTCGTCCTCTGCCGGGGCGCCCGCGGCGGCGACCGCCGCACCCGTGAGGGTGGCCAGCATCTCGCGGACATTCGTCAGCTGCGCGTTGATCGAGTCGCGGCGGTTGGTGAGTGCCGCCAGCTCCCGCTCGGACTCGCTGCGGATCCGGTCCGCCTTCGCGTTCGCGTCCGCGACGATGTCCTCGGCCTGACGCTGAGCCGTCTCCACCGTCTGGCGGGCGCGGCGCTCGGCGTCGGTACGCAGCTTCTCGGCCTCGAGGCGGAGCTGCTCGGCGCGGTGCTCGATCTCGGCGAGGCGCTTCTCGGCCTTGGCCTGACGCGAGGCCAGGTCACGCTCCGACTGCTCGCGGCGCTTGGCAAGGTTCGTCTCGAAGTCGGCGGCGGCCTGGGCGGCCTTGGCGCGCGTCTCCTCGAAGAGGGCGTCCGCCTCCTCGCGCTTGGACTGCGCGTCCTTCTGCGCCTCGGAGCGCAGCGCGGTGGCCTCGCCCTTGGCCTTCTCGACGATCCGAACGCCCTCGTCCTCGGCCTTGGACTTGCGCTCGACGGCGAACGACTCCGCGTCGTTGCGCACCTGCTGGGCCGCGGACTCGGCGAGCTCCCGGTGCTGCTCGGCAGCCCTGCGGGCCTCTTCGCGCAGGTCCTTGGCCTCCTCCTCGGCGAGGCGGAGGATCTTCTCGACGCGCGCGCCGAGGCCGGCGTACGACGGCTCCGCGTCGTTCACCTGCGCCTGGGCGTTCTGCGTCTCGAGGTGGAGTTCCTCGATGCGCTTTTCCAGAGCAGTGATACGAGCAAGAGCGCTGTCACGGTCGGAGACGAGCTTGGAGATCCGTTCGTCCACCTGAGCGCGGTCGTACCCACGCCGCACAAGCTCGAAGCCGTAGGGGGAAGTGTCGCTCATGGGGTTCCTGTCGAATGAGACCGGTGAGGTGATAGGGGGAATCCTAGGGGGCGTAGCGGCGTGTCATCGGGCGGATGTCGGATTGGTCAGCCTTCAGCTCTAGAATGTCACCCCTTTTGAGTGGCGTAGGGACGGAGTACTTGCCAGAACAGGACCAAACGTCCTTGGCGAGCACGATAGTTGGCCGAAAGGCTAGCCCTCCGAACTCTTGCCACCCGAACGTGTGGCCCCTGCGGTGGCCCCCGCCTTGACGCCACCCGCGGCGGAGCCGCTATTGGACGCGGTCTTGGCGCCCCCGCCCGTCGGAGCCTCGAAGCTCTCCAACGCCTCCAGTACGTCCTGGACACGGGAGATCTCGGCGTTGATGTCCTCGCGGCGCCTGACCAGCACGTCGAGGTCCCGCTGGCCCTTCTCGGTCATGGCCGTGGCCTCCTCCTCCGCGTCCGCCTTGATCTTTTCCGCCTCGCGGGACAGGTCGGCCTTCTTCTGCTCGGCTTCCTTGAGAAGACCTTCGGCCTTCTTCACGGCCGCGATCCGGACCTTGCCGGCCTCCGAATTCGCGTCGTTCAGCAGCTCCTTGGCCTTCGTCTGCGCCTCGGAGAGCTGCTCCTCCGCGGCCTTGACGAGGGCGTCACAGCGGTCGCCCGCGTTCTTCATGGCCTCCGAGGACTCGCGGCGCGCGCGCTCGTGCAGCTCCTCGATCTCGGTCGTGATCCGGTCCCGCAGCTCCTCGGCGCGCTCCCTGATCTGCGTCGCGTCCCTGCGGGCGCCGACGAGCAACTCGTCCGCGTCCGTACGGGACTTCTCCACGATCGAGTTGCCCTCGACGGTCGACTCCGCGATCAGACGCTCGGCCTCTGTACGGGCCGCGCCGACCATCGTGTCGGCCTGCGACTCCGCGTCGGCGGTCGTCTTCTGCGCCGCCTCCTGCGCCTCGCGGGTCAGCTTGTCGGCCTCGGCCGCGGACTCCGTGATCAGCTTGTCGACCTGCTCCGCGGCCTCCGTACGCCGCTTGTTGGCGTCCTTGCGGGCCTCGTCCAGGGTGTGTTCGGACTCCTCGCGCGCGGCCGCCGTGATGCGGTCCGCCTCGGCCGCGGCGTCCGCCTTGACGCGCTCGGATTCGGTGCGGATCCGCTCGGCGTGCTGCTGCGCGGAGGCGACCGTCTCGGCGGCCTCGGCGCGCAGCCGCTCCGCGTCGCCGGACGCGTCCGAGATCAGCTTCTCGGCATTGGCCACGGACTCGGTCCGTACGCGCTCGGCCTCGGCCCGCGTCTCGTGGGTCAACTGCTCGGCGGCGGCCGTCGATTCGGCGCGCAGCCGCTCGGCCTCGGTGCTCGCGTCACCGACGAGCTTCTCGGCCTTCGCCGTGGACTCGGAGCGGACCCGCTCCGCCTCGGCGTTGGTCTCCGTCGTCAGGCGCTCGGCCTCGGTGGCCGACTCGGTGATCAGCGTGTCGGCCTGCTCGGCCGCGTCCGAGCGGATCCGGTTGGCGTCCTCGCGGGCGTCCGCGCGGGTGCGCGAGGCGTCCTGGTCGGCGGCCGAGCGCAGGTCGGAGGCCTCCGTACGGACCTGCTGGGCGTGCTCTGAGGCGTCCGTGCGCAGCCGCTCCGCCTCCGTGAAGGCCTCCGAAACGGTGCGCTCCGCCATCGCCTTGGCGGCCTCCGCCTCGGTGGTGGCCTCGGAACGGACCCGGTTCGCGTCCTCGGTGGCGCGCTCGCGCTCCGCGTAGGCGTCGGAGCGGACCCGGTCGGCCTCCTCCTGCGCCTCCGTCCGCGTGCGCTCCGCCGCGTGCTCGGCGGCGCTGCGCAGCCCGGTGATCTCCTCCTGGGCCTGCTCGTGCAGACCGGCCACGGAGTCGCGCACCTGCTGCGCCGTCTGCTCGGCGGCCGAGACCATCTCGGTCGCCCGCTGGTCCGCCTCCTCGACCAGACGTACGGCCTCGGCCTGCGCCTCGTCGACACGCGCGCGTGCCACCGCGAGGAGCTCCTCGCTCTGCTCGCGGGCCCGCGAGCGCTCCTGCTCGGCCTCCTCGCGCGCGCTGCCGAGCGTCTCATCGGCCTCGCGGCGGCGCCGGGCCGCCTCCTCCTGGGCGGCGGCCAGCGTCTCGGCGGCCTCGGTGGCGATCCGCTCGGCGGCGGTCCGCGCCTCGGCGCGGGTCCGGTCGGCGGACTCCTGCGCCTCCGTCTTGAGCCGCTCGGCCTCCGCCGCGGCCTCGGACTGCAGTCGTACGGCGGCGTTCTCGGCTTCGGAGCGGGTCGTCGAGGCATCGGACGCGGCCTCGTCGCGAAGGCGCTCGGCCTCCGCCTCGGCCTGCGACTGCACCGTGCGGGCGCGCTCGGCGGCGTCCGCGCGCAGCCGCTCGACCTCCTCGGCGGCCTCGCGGCGCAGCGTCTCGCCCTGCTCCCGCGCCTCGTTCAGCGCCGTCTCCGACGCGGTCAGGCGCTCCTCGGCCTCCGTGTGCAGGCGGGTCAGCTCGTGGGCCGCCTCATCCTGCTTGGCCCGCATCGCCTGCTCGGCCTCGTCCTTGAGCTCCTGCGCCGCGCGCTCCGCCTCGGACCTGGTGGCCTCGGCCTGCTCCTCGGCCTCGGTGCGGTACCGCTCGGTCTCCGCGCGCGTGCGCTCCAGCGTCTCCTCGGCCTGCTTGCGCAGTGACGTGGCCCGCTCGATGGCCTCCGTACGGACGCGCTCGCTCTCCGTCGTCGCGGAGGTCCGCAGCTCGTCGGCGTCGGCCTTCGCCTTGGAGAGCAGCTGCTCTGCGGTGCTGGCCGACTCCTCGATCTGCTGGACGGCCTCGCGGCGGGCCTCGGCCCGGATCCGCTCGCCCTCCTCGACGGCCTCGGCGCGCAGCTGCTCGGCCTCGCCGCGCAGCCGCCGCGCCTCTTCCTGAAGCTCGACGGTCTTGGCGCGGTACTCCTTGGTGTCGTCCTTGGCGGCGCCCTTGAGTTCCGTCGCCAGGTCGTGCGCCTCGGCGCGCAGCCGGTCGGCCTCGGTCTCGGCGTCGGTGCGGAGCCGCTCCGCCTCGTCGGCCGCCGCCTTCGTCGTCGCCTTGGCTTCCTCGGACGCCTTGTTGAGCACGTCCTCCGCGGTGCGCGCGGCCTTCGCGAGCTCGCCGGCGGTCTCCTCGGCGGTGACCGTACGGGCCTTCTCCTTGGCCGCGGCGATCAGCGTCTCGGCCTCGGCCTTCGCGTCGGCGACGACCTGCTCGGCCTCCGACCTGGTGGTCTCCGCGTCCTTGGTGGCCTCCTGCACGAGGCGGGCCACCTGCTCCTTGGCGGTGCGGGTGCGCTGCTCGTTGGCCGCCTCGGCGCTCGCGAGCTGCTTGCCCGCGGCGTCCTTCGCCTCCGCGAGCACCTTGTCGGCCTCGGTGCGGGCCTCGCGCAGCGCGCTGTCCGCCTCGGCGATCTTCTGCTCGGCGGCCCGGCTCAGTTCTCCGGAGCGGCGGCGGACCTGCTCGGACTCCTCGCCCGTCGACGTCCGCAGTTGCTCGGCGTGGTCGGTGGCCTCCTGCGCCTGCGTCGACGCGGCGTTCAGGAGGCGCTCGGCGTCCTGCCGGGCGCGGGCCAGGATCGACTGCGCCTCGGAGCGCGCCTCCTCGGCCTCGGAGGTGAGTCGCTGGCGGGCCTGGTCGGCGACCCGCTCGGCCTCGGTGCGGGCGGCGGCGAGCGCCTGGTCGGCCTCGGCGCGGGACTCGTCGAGGAGGCGGCGGGCCTGCTGCTCGGTGCGGGCGCGCAGTTGCTCGGCCCACTGCACGTTCTCGTTGACGTGCGTCTCGACCGTGCGGCGGCGCTCGGCGAGCTCCTGGTCGAGCTGCTGGCGGCGGTTGACCGCCTCCGTGTGCAGGTCGGACTGGAGCCGGGACTGCTGCTCGGCGTGTTCCTGGAGGATCCGCTGGGTCTGCGCGCGGGCATCGCGCAGCTCGCGCTCGGCGTCGGCGCGCAACTGCTCGGCCTGGATCTGCGCGTTGCGCAGGAGCTGCTCGGCCTGGTAGCCGATGTCCGACCCGTCGTAGGCAGGCCGGGACGCGAGGCTGCGGCGCGCCTCGTGCAACTTGGCGCGCAACACCTCCACCTGGTAGCCGAGGTCCTCGGCGTGCTGGACGGCCTTCTCCCGATCGGTCTTCAGCCGGTCCATCTCGGCTTCGAACCGCGAGAGATGGTCGGTCTCAGCCGGCCGTCGGCCGTCCTGGCTCTCATAGCCCCGCACTGCGCGGTCCCATCCGTCCCCTGGTCGCAAGTTCTTCTTACGAGCCCCGCCCATCCCGCGGACGGAGCCCCCGGGGAATGGTGTCAGATCGAATGGCGTGGCGCCGTCGGACCGGTGCGGCTGCTGCCGTGTGCTGCCCGACTTGCCCCGACCCTCGTCCCCCGATACCCGGACCCCGGCCCACGACCGGCCGTTGGAGACGGCAGCCGCCCCACAAGCCTACCGGCACGGCTATGTGGAGATCAGTGCTCCGTCGAGTCCTTGGGTGCGGCGGTGACGAGTTCGGTCAGTACGCCGTGGCAGTCCTTGGGGTGCAGGAACGTGATCCGCGAGTCCATCGAGCCGCGCCGGGGCTCGTCGTAGAGGACGCGGACGCCCTTGTCCTTGATGTCGGCGGCGTCCGCGTCGACGTCGGCCGTGCCGAAGGCGATGTGGTGCACACCCTCGCCGTTCTTGGCCAGCCACTTGCCGACGGCCGAGTCCTCGCGGGTGGGTTCGAGCAACTGGAGGTAGGTGGCGCCCCCGTCGCTCGTCTCATTGACCTTGAGCATGGCCTCGCGCACGCCCTGCTCCTCGTTGACCTCGGAGTGGTACACCTCGAAGCCGTACGTGGCCCGGTAGAACTCGACGGTCTTGTCGAGGTCGAAGCAGGCGATCCCGATGTGGTCGATTCGCGTCAGCATGCTGTCAGTGCAGCGCGCTCCGAGTGGTTACGCAACGTGCGCGCGATCACACTCGTGTGCCGGTGACGCGGGCCATACCGGTCAGTACCTTTCTAGGTAAACCCTCGTTCACTCCTCACCTCCAAGGGGCCGTGCCTCATGTCAGGAACGACCGGTACCACCTCAGTGATCGTCGCGGGCGCGCGGACGCCCATGGGCCGTCTGCTCGGCTCGCTCAAGTCCTTCTCCGGAGCCGACCTCGGCGGCTTCGCGATCAAGGCCGCCCTCGACCGTGCGGGAATCGGTGGCGACCAGGTGCAGTACGTGATCATGGGCCAGGTGCTGCAGGCCGGGGCGGGGCAGATCCCGGCGCGCCAGGCCGCGGTCAAGGCGGGCATTCCGATGAACGTCCCGGCGCTCACGATCAACAAGGTGTGTCTGTCCGGGCTCGACGCCGTCGCGCTCGCCGACCAGCTGATTCGCGCCGGCGAATTCGACGTGGTCGTGGCCGGTGGCCAGGAGTCCATGACGAACGCTCCGCACCTGCTGCCGAAGTCTCGCGAGGGCTACAAGTACGGCGCGATCGAGATGCTCGACGCGATGGCGCACGACGGCCTCACCGACGCCTTCGAGAACATCCCCATGGGCGCCTCGACGGAGAAGCACAACACCCGCCTGGGCATCGCCCGTCCCGCGCAGGACGAGGTGGCCGCCCTGTCGCACCAGCGGGCCGCCGCCGCGCAGAAGAACGGCATCTTCGAGGCCGAGATCACGCCCGTCGAGATCCCGCAGCGCAAGGGCGAGCCGGTCCTCTTCAGCAAGGACGAGGGCATCCGCGCGGAGACCACCGCGGAGTCGCTCGGCAAGCTGCGCCCGGCCTTCGACAAGGAGGGCACGATCACCGCGGGCACCTCCTCGCAGATCTCGGACGGCGCCGCGGCGGTCGTCGTCATGAGCAAGACGAAGGCGCAGGAGCTGGGCCTGGAGTGGATCGCCGAGATCGGCGCGCACGGCAACGTCGCGGGACCGGACAACTCGTTGCAGTCGCAGCCCTCGAACGCCATCCAGCACGCCCTCAAGAAGGAGGGCATCGCCACCGAGGACCTCGACCTCATCGAGATCAACGAGGCCTTCGCGGCGGTCGCCGTGCAGTCGATGAAGGACCTCGGCGTGTCCTCGGAAAAGGTGAACGTCAACGGTGGTGCCATCGCCCTGGGTCACCCGATCGGGATGTCCGGCGCGCGCATCGTCCTGCACCTCGCCCTGGAGCTGAAGCGGCGCGGCGGCGGCGTCGGCGCGGCCGCCCTGTGCGGTGGTGGCGGTCAGGGTGACGCGCTGGTGGTGCGGGTACCCAAGGCGTAGCGCCTTTCGGATTCGTCGGCGTACGGGAACTGGTGAACGGAGCTGTGATGCAGGACGTCCCCACGTTGGTCGCGCAGGCGAGGGAGGGCAGGCCGCGTGCCGTGGCCCGGCTGATCTCGCTGGTGGAGGGGGCGTCCCCGCAGCTGCGCGAGGTCATGGCCGCACTGGCCCCGCTGACCGGGAACGCGTACGTGGTCGGGCTCACCGGCTCGCCCGGTGTCGGCAAGTCGACCTCCACGTCGGCGCTCGTGAGCGCGTACCGGCGGACCGGGAAGCGGGTCGGTGTACTCGCGGTCGACCCCTCGTCGCCGTTCAGCGGCGGCGCGCTCCTCGGCGACCGGGTCCGGATGTCCGAGCACGCGTCCGACCCCGGCGTCTACATCCGCTCGATGGCGACGCGCGGGCACCTCGGCGGGCTCGCGTGGGCCGCGCCGCAGGCGATCCGGGTCCTCGACGCCGCCGGCTGCGACGTGATCCTGGTCGAGACGGTCGGCGTGGGCCAGTCCGAGGTCGAGATCGCCTCGCAGGCGGATACGAGTGTGGTCCTGCTCGCGCCCGGCATGGGCGACGGGATCCAGGCGGCCAAGGCCGGAATCCTGGAGATCGGCGACGTGTACGTGGTCAACAAGGCCGACCGGGACGGCGCCGACTCCACGGCCCGCGAGCTGAACCACATGCTGGGGCTCGGCGAATCCCGCGCCCCCGGCGACTGGCGCCCCCCGATCGTGAAGACGGTCGCCGCGCGCGGTGAGGGCATCGACGAGGTCGTCGAGGCCCTGGAGAAGCACCGGGCGTGGATGGAGGAGCACGACGTGCTCTCCGAGCGCCGTGCGGCGCGCGCGGCCCGCGAGGTCGAGACGATCGCGGTGACCGCCCTGCGCGAACGGATCGGCGACCTCTCCGGGGACCGCCGCCTCGGCGCACTCGCCGAACGCATCGTGTCCGGCGACCTCGACCCGTACCGGGCGGCGGACGAGCTGGTGAAGGGCCTCACGGGGTCATGACCGCGAACGCGGCGGGTTCCTGACGGTCTGTTCACCGCGGGCGCCCGCTGTTACGGTGCGGCCATGTCCTTCCTCCGTGTGTAGAGAACTCCGGTGCTTCCACGCCCCGTTGAGTTCTCCACGCATGCTTCCTTCCGGAGGAAACCGTCATGTACGCCGCCGTGTTGCGGACCCCGTACGCCCTGCGCACCTTTGGTGCCGCCCTGCTCGGGCGCCTCTCCTACGGGACCGTCGCTCTCTCCCTGATGCTCGCCGTGACCGCCGCCACCGGCTCGTACGCCGTCGCGGGCGCGGTCATGGCGCTGTACGGCGCCGCCAGCGTGCTCCTGTCACCGCTGCGCGCCCTGCTCATCGACCGGTACGGGCCGCGCCGCGCGCTGCCCCCGATGGCCCTGTCGTACGCCGCGCTGCTCGCGGTCCTCGCCGCCGTCGCCTGGCGGCCGGAGGCGCCCGCCTGGCTGCTCGTCGCCCTCGCCCTGCCGACCGGGGCGCTGACGCCGCCGCTCGGGCCCACGATGCGCACCGTGTGGGGGCAACTCCTGTCCGACCGGCGGCTGTTGCAGCGCGCCTACAGCCTCGACGGGGTCGCCGAGGAACTGCTGCTCGTGTCGGGGCCCGTGCTGGTGGGCGTGCTGGTGCTGTGGGTCCCCGCCGCCTTCGGTGTCGCCCTGAGCGCCGCGCTCGTGGCCGTCGGAACGCTTGTGTTCGTCGCCTCGCCCGCCGTGGCGCGGGTGGCCGCGGCGCCGCGGCCTGCCGGGCGCCGTCGTACGGCCCGGGGGAAGGTCGCCCGCAGGCTCCGGCAGCCGGTGGCCGTGACCCTCGGCGTCGGGTTCGCGCTCGGTGCGGCCGATCTGCTGGTGCTCGCGTTCGCCGAGGACCGGGGGCGGGGCGGGGCGGCTGCGTGGATCCTGGCCGCACTTTCGGCGGGCAGTGCGGTGGGCGGGCTCGTGAACGGGGCCGTGGACCGTCGCGGGGATCCGCGCACCCGGCTGGCGTTCCTGGCGGTCGGCCTCGCGGTGGCGCTGGGAGCCGCGGCGCTGGCGCCGGGGCTCGTCGCGCTCGCGGTGGCGGCGGCGTGCGTGGGCCTGTTCGTCGCGCCGGCCCTGACCACGGCGTACCTGATCGCGGACGCCTCGGTGGACGCCGGGTTCCGTACGCAGGCCGGGGCCTGGGTCAACACGTCCCTGAACGCGGGCTGTTCGGCCGGCACGGCGGGCATCGGCCTGCTCGTGGGCCACGCCCCGCTGCCCCTCTGCTTCGCGGCGGCGGCGTTGGCCCCGCTGGTGGCGGGGGTCGCGGCGCTTGCGACGTTCGAGCAGCGGGGTTCGTATTTCAAGCCCCTGCGGCGTTTGAGCAGCGGGATCCGGGGCGGAGCCCCGTGGCCCGCGCCCCGGTCCCGGGCGACCGTCAGTCGTGACCGTCAGTCGTCATCGCCGTCGTCGTCCGACGAGTGATCCACGGACACCGCACCCGACTGGAGGTCGACATACCAGTCGTGCTCCGTCCCGTTCGCGGACGTCGTCTCGACCTCCCAGACCTTGACCACTCCGTCGTCATCCGCGTCCACGGACGTGACCGTCCCCTTCGAGCCTGCCGCCTTCGCCGCGTCCTCGGCCGACGTCGACGCGTCCTTCAGGGTCGCCGCGACACGCGCCGCGTTGTCGTCCCCGTCGTCGTCGCGCTCCGTGTGGGAGCCCAGCACCTTGCCCGTGCCCGGGTCGACCTCCACGTGCTGCCACTTGTTGCCGGAGCCGATCACGTCGACGTCCCAGACGAGCCGGCCGTCGTCGGAGTCGAGGTCGGCGCCGACGGCCGTGCCGGGCTTGTGCTTCAGGGCGGCGGCGATGGCGTCCTGGGCCGAGACCTTGGCGCCCTTCGCCTCGTTCGCCTCTTCCTGGTGGTCGCTCACGCCATCGTCGTCCTTGACCCGCACGGACGACTTCGACGCGGCCGACTTCGACGAGCCGCCGTCGTCGCCGACCGCGAAGGCGGTGGCCGTGCCCCCGCCGAGCAGCGCGACGGCGGCGATGGCGGAGATGACAGTGGTACGGCGCTTCATGAGCTTCTCCCGTGTCTGGTTGGGCGGCTTCGGGCCGCCCTGTCCGTCCTTCGAGAAACACACTGCCCGGACGACCCTGAAGCCCCGCTGAAGAACCCTGAAGGCTTCTTCAGGTTCGACCTGCGACCCTTGCCCACATGCGCCTGTTGATCGTCGAGGACGAGAAGCGACTCGCCCTGTCCCTTGCCAAGGGCCTCACCGCCGAGGGCTACGCCGTCGATGTGGTCCACGACGGCCTGGAGGGTCTGCACCAGGCGAGCGAGGCGGCGTACGACCTGGTCGTGCTCGACATCATGCTGCCCGGCATGAACGGCTACCGGGTCTGCGCCGCCCTGCGCGCCGCCGGCAACGACGTGCCGATCCTGATGCTGACCGCGAAGGACGGCGAGTACGACGAGGCGGAGGGGCTCGACACCGGCGCGGACGACTACCTGACCAAGCCGTTCTCGTACGTGGTGCTGGTCGCGCGCGTGAAGGCGCTGCTGCGGCGCCGCGGCAGCAACCACAGCGCCAACCCCGTGCACGCCGTCGGCCCCTACGCCGTCGACACCGCCGCGCGCCGCGTCACCCACGCCGAGGACGGTGAAGTCCCGCTCACCACCAAGGAGTTCGCGGTCCTGGAGCAGCTCGTGACACGCGCCGGTGAGCTCGTGTCCAAGAGCGAGATCCTCGACCACGTGTGGGACTTCGCGTACGAGGGGGACCCGAACATCGTCGAGGTGTACGTCAGCGCGCTGCGCCGCAAGCTCGGCTCCTCCCTCATCCGTACGGTGCGGGGCGCCGGCTACCGGCTCGAGGTGCCCCGATGAGTGGGCTGAGCAGGCCGAGCAGGCTGAGGAGGCCCTTCAGCTCCGTACGGGCCCGCGCCGCCCTCGCCGCCACCCTCGTCGTCGCGGTCGCCCTGGTCGCGGCCGGTGCCACCGTGCTGCTCTCGCTGCGCTTCAACCTCACCGGTCAGGCGGGCGGCGACGCCGACTCCACCGCCCGCCGCGTCGCCACCTCCCTGGCCACCGGCACCGCGCCCGGAGCGCTCGACCTGGACGACGAGGACCCGGTTCAGGTCCTCGACGAGGACGGCAGGGTGCTGGCCACGTCCGAGGACCTGGAGAAGATCTCCGGCACCGGCGTGAGCGACGTCAAAACCGTCACGGCGCGCCCCGATGACGACGGCGACGACGACGGAGGCGACGACAGCCAGCAGAACGGCAGCGTCTCCAACGACACCGACTACACCGACGGCAGCGCCACCATCGACGGCGACAGCGCCGACTACCGGTTCGCCGCGGTCGAGGTCGAGGACACCGCGTACGGGGATCTGACCGTGCACGCGGGCGGCTCCCTGGAAGCCGAACAGAGCGCGGGCAGCACGGCGTTGACCTCCATGCTGATCGGTTTCCCGGTACTGCTCGTCATCGTGGGCGGAGTGACGTACCTGGTGACGCGGCGCGCGCTGCGGCCCGTGGAGGGCATCCGCGCCGAGATGGCCGCGATCACGGCGTCGCAGGACCTGGGGAGGCGGGTACCGGAACCGGACACCCACGACGAGGTGGCCCGGCTCGCAGGCACCACGAACGAGACGCTCGCCGCACTGGAGGCCTCCGTGGACCGCCAGCGCCGCTTCGTCGCCGACGCCTCGCACGAGCTGCGCAGCCCGATCGCCTCGCTGCGCACCCAGCTCGAAGTCGGCGCGGCGCACCCGGAGTTGCTCGATGTGGACGGCGCCGTCGAGGACACCGTGCGGCTGCAGGAACTGGCCGCCGATCTGCTGCTGCTCGCCCGGCTCGACGCGGGAGAGAAGCCCGGCGCCGCCGAGGTCGACCTCGGCGCCCTGGTGCGCGAGGAGTTGTCGCAGCGCGTCGGCGACCGGCTGCCCGTCTCGGTGGACGTACAGGTGGACGTACAGGAGGAGGCCCAGGTCACCGGTTCCCGCGGCCAGTTGGCGCGCGTGCTCGGCAATCTGGTGGACAACGCGCAGCGGCATGCCCGTACCGGTGTGCACGTCACGCTGCGCACCGGGGACGGCGGCCGTGTGGTCCTCGGCGTCGCCGACGACGGTCAGGGCGTGCCGGAGGACGAGCGGGAGCGGATCTTCGAGCGGTTCGTACGGCTCGACGACGCCCGCACCCGGGACGGCGGCGGGGCCGGACTCGGCCTCGCCATCGCCCGGGACGTGGCGGAGCGGCACGGCGGCTCGCTCACGGTGCGTTCCGCGCCGGAGGGCGGCGCGCTCTTCGAGCTCGCGCTGCCCTCCGACCGGACGGGGTTCTGACGGATTACGGTTTGCCGCGTTGCGAACGCAGGTGTTCCGCGATGGGGGAGAGTGCCTGGCGCAAGCTGCCCAGCTCCTGTGCGGAGACGAGGTCCACGAAGTTCCTGCGGACGGATGCCACGTGGTGCGGGGCGACCTTCCGCATGGTCTCCATGCCGTAGTCGGTGAGTACGGTGTAGAGGCCCCGGCGGTCCGACTCGCAGTTCTCGCGGCGGACCAGGCCCGCGTTCTCCATGCGGGTGATCTGGTGCGAGAGCCGGCTCTTGGACTGCAGGGTCGCGGCCGCGAGGTCGCTCATCCGCATCCGGAGATCCTCGGCCTCGGAGAGGTTCACGAGGATCTCGTAGTCGTTCATCGTCAGGCCGAAGGGCTGAAGGTCCTTCTCCAGCTGATAATTGAGCAGTCTGTTGACCTCCAGGTGGGTGCGCCAGGCGCACTGCTCCTCGTCGGTCAGCCACGGCGTGGCCGTCTCGGTCTCCATGGAATCGATTCTACCTAAGAAGTTGAAAGGTGAACGAATGTGGGGGGTGACACTGCGCACCCCGCGCACCCGGGGGTGCTGACCAGAAAATAATGGGGTCACGCGTTCGACGTCACACTCCGCAGACTACCGCTCACAGCCCGAAGCGACGCTGGAGGTCGCCGAGCTGTCCGGGAAGACGCGGTGCTCCCTGCTGACCTGCGGGCGCCCCTGGTCCGCCGGGAACTCCTGCCTGGTGAGGTACGTCACCCACCTGCTGTTCCGGCATCAACGACTCGCTGGATTGCAGCAGCACCGTCCCCGCGCCCACGAACTCGAACTGATGCTCCTCGCCCGAGGCCCCGCCGACGCCCGTCATCGCACGTAGACCGCCGATCACGCCCGTCAGATATCCGTGGTCGTAGTGGTGGCACGGCGCGGGGCAGTCGGCCCAGCCGACGAGCGCCTGCGGGTCGACCCGGATCGGCGGCTCCATGAACACAACCGGACCGTTTGATGCCGCGACGAATTTGCCGGTGCCAATGAGTGTGAGGAAGCCGGGAACGATCGATTGCTTCAGCGCGAGAGTTGGCTGAAAAGCGAGCAGATTTCCCGCGCGGACGGTCAGGTTTCCGGCCTCCAGGTCGTACGAGTTCACGTCGAAGGCCCGGTCCGCGAGCAGCATCTTGCCGCTGCCCTCCGCGACCACCCAGTCGCTCGCGTGCAGCGGGGAGTGGAACGAGGTGCGCACGAGCCGGTCGAGCCGGCCGTGCCCGATGCCGTTGAAGTCGATCCGCCCGTAGTGGGCGATCATCTTCCCCTTCTGCAGGAACCACTGGCTGCCCCGCAGTTCCACGCAGAAGGTGTACGCGTTGACGTTGTCGTCGACCGGCAGGGTCATCGGGTCGAAGATCGCCGGCCCACCGGCGGGTTGAGCGCTCACAGTTTGTCCTCCGACGCCTGTACGTACACCGCACCGCTCCCGCTCAGCTCCAACTGGAACGCCTCGCCGCTGCCGCGCCCCACCATGTCCCGCCAGCCGAGCGCCGTGGACAGCTTGTTGCGCACGTCGCCGTGGTGCGCCACATACGCCTGCGGGTCGACGTGAACGGCCCGGCCGGGGGTGATCGGGACCTCGATGACCCCGCCGTGCGCCATCACGGCCACGGACCCGTGCCCCTGGAGCGTCGTCGTGAACAGGCCCTGCCCGCTGACCTGGCCGCGCACCATCCCCATGACACCGCCCTGCGCGCCCATGAACATCGTCCCCTGCCGCAGCGCCCCGTCGAAGGCGAGCAGCCGGTCCGCCTCCACGTAGAGGGTGTCGCCGGACAGCGTGATCACCTGCACGTGGTGGCCGCCGTGCCCGAACAGCACGGTGCCGCTGCCCTCCACGGTCATCAGCGGCGTCGACTCGTTCGCGACCCGCCGCCCGATCATGGACATCACCCCGCCCTGTCCGCCCTGGACATTGGGCGTGAAGGAGACGTCCCCCTGGTACGCGAGCATCGCGCCGCGCTGGCTGTAGAGCCGCTGCCCCGGTACGACGGTCGCCTCGACCATCTTCGAGTTGATCTCACGGAAGGCCGCCATCGTGCTCACACATCCCCCGCGATCGTGTTGCGCTCACTCGGCTGTACGTAGACGAGCCCGTCGCCCTCGAAGAGGATCTGGAAGGCCTCGCCGCCGCCTTCCCCCAACAACGTACGGAAGGTGACCCCCGACTGGAACGACTGCCGCAGGTTCCCCTGGTGAGCGATGTACGCGCCGGGGTCGACGGTCAGCGGGTAGTCGTGGCCGACGCGCAGGACGACGGCCGGGCCCTCGCTCATGATCGCCGCCTGCCCGTGGCCCTCGACGGTCGTCGTGAACAGGCCGTTGCCCTGGGAGGCGCCGCGTACGCCGGTGAACGAGGTGCCGGTGCGCAGGCCGGCGTCCGTGCAGAGCAGGTTGCTCGACTCGACGTAGAGCTTGTCGCCCTGGAGCCCGACGAGGTTGATCTCGCTCGCCCGGTCGGCGAACCAGCAGGTGCCGTCCCCTTTGACCTCCATCATGGTCATCTGCTCACCGGTGATGCGCCGGGTCACCATGCCCCGGATCCCCTCGCCACCCCCGCTCAGCTTCTTGAACGCCATCCGGCCGTCGTAGGCGACCATCGAGCCGTTCTTCGCCTTCACGCTGTCGCCTGTCATGTCGACGGCCAGCACTTTGCTGCCCTGCAGTCGGAACGTAGCCACGAGGTCGAAGGTAGCCGCCAGGGAGAGCCCGCCGACAGGCCCCCATCGGCGCGATGCCACAATGGGAAAACGCTTGTGCGTACATTCACAAGATCGTTGACCGTCCGCCCGCTCAGCCGAAGGTGCACCTGTGGACCTCAAGACCGCCTCCGCCCTCCGACGCCTCCGCCTGGTCTCCGCACCGGAGGCCGTCTCCTTCCTCCTGCTGCTGATCTGCTCGGTCCTGAAGCGGACGACGGACTTCAACGCGGTGCCCGCGATGGGCATGATCCACGGCGTCCTCTTCGTCCTGTACGTGATCTTCTGGCTCGACGCCTGGAACAAGGCGAAGTGGAGCGTCGGCACCGGCGTCCTCTACTTCGTCCTCTCCGTCCTGCCCACCGGCGGCTTCTTCGCCGAGCGCAAGCTCAAGCGCGAGGGCGAGGCCGCCGTGATCGCCGGCCGCGCCCGCCAGGAGGGCGTGGTCGGCGCATGATCGTCGCCTTCTCCGTGACCCCGCTCGGGGTCGGCGAGGACGTGGGGGAGTACGTCGCCGAAGCGGTCCGCGTGGTCCGCGAATCCGGCCTCCCGAACCGCACGGACGCGATGTTCACCTCCGTTGAAGGTGACTGGGACGAGGTGATGGCCGTGATCAGGCGTGCCGTCGCGGTCGTCGAGGCCCGTGCGCCGCGGGTCTCGGTCGTCATGAAGGCGGACATCCGCCCGGCCGTGACGGACGGCCTGACCTCGAAGGTCGACACGGTCGAGCGACACCTCTCCGAGTAGCTGCGCACTGCGGTTCCGGCCCGGCCCCCCTGCGGGGTGCCGGGCCGGTTGTTTTTGTGGCCGGGGGTCCGGGGGTTGTCCCCCGGGAGATGCAGTACGTCCGTTGAAGGTGACTGGGACGAGGTGATGGCCGTGATCAGGCGTGCCGTCGCGGTCGTCGAGGCCCGTGCGCCGCGGGTCTCGGTCGTCGTGAAGGCGGACATCCGCCCGGCCGTGACGGACGGCCTGACCTCGAAGGTCGACACGGTCGAGCGACACCTCTCCGAGTAGCTGTCCGGTGTAGCTCTCCCCTTACCTCACTCTTACGCCCTCCTCTGGTCGACACGCCCAGGAAAGTCCCCTTTTGTGGGGTTACCGAGACGGTCGAACACCAGATCCTGGAGGGCGCTGTGCGGCCTGACGAGGGCTACGACTACGACACCTACAGCAGGCTCGCCGGGCCGCTCACCGAGCCGCCCGGCGACGGCGGCTACCGGGTGCAGTACACCTCGCTGCTGGCGAACGAGCCGCACCGAATACGAGCTGTCCTGCTGATGACGCTCGCACCCCTGCTCACCGGGGCACTCCTCGTGTACCTGGTGTGGCCCACCCACTGGGTGGAACGCGAAGGCGGCGAGCGCTGGTTGGTCTCGCTCGACATCGTGATGCTCGTCGCGATCGGGCTCATCGAGCTGTTCATGCTCGTCAACGTCATCTCCATCGCCCACGCGACGATGGTCGCGAGGGACCCGATCCCGGTACGCGCCGAGCCCGGCACCCGCGTCGCGTTCCTCACGACGTACGTCCCCGGCAAGGAACCCCTCGCGATGGTGCGGGCCACCCTCGAAGGCGCCGTGCGCATCGCGCACGAAGGGCCGCTGGACATCTGGCTCCTGGACGAGGGGGACGACCCCGACGCCAAGCGGCTCTGCGCCCGGCTCGGCGTCCACCACTTCACTCGCAAGGGCGTCCCGGAGTGGAACCGGGCGAAGGGCGCCCACAAGACCCGTACCAAGCACGGCAATTACAACGCCTGGCTCGCCTCGCACGGCGCGGACTACGACTTCTTCGCCTCCGTCGACACCGACCACGTGCCGCACCCCGAATTCCTCGAGCGGATGCTCGGCTACTTCCGCGACCCGGACGTCGCGTTCGTCGTCGGCCCGCAGGTCTACGGCAATTACGACTCCCCGGTCACCAAGGCCGCCGAGTCCCAGCAGTTCCTCTTCCACGCGCTGATCCAGCGCGCCGGGAACCGCTACCGCGCCCCCATGTTCGTCGGCACCAACAACGTCGTCCGGATCTCCGCCCTGAAGCAGATCGGCGGCCTCGTCGACTCGATCACCGAGGACATGGCGACCGGCTTCGAGATACACCGCCACCGCAACCCGGACACCCACGAGCGCTGGCGCTCCGTCTACACGCCCGACGTGCTCGCGGTCGGCGAGGGCCCCGCCTCCTGGACGGACTTCTTCACCCAGCAGACCCGCTGGTCGCGCGGCACGTACGAGACGCTGCTGAGGCAGTACTGGAAGGCCCCGGCCTCGATGCCGCTCGGCCGCCTCTTCTCGTACTCGATGATGCTCGTCTACTACCCGATGACGGCCGTCAACTGGCTGCTCGGCGTGCTGAGTTGTGTGCTGTTCCTGTGGACGGGCGCCTCCGGTACGCAGGTGACCGCGTCCGTGTGGCTCATGCTCTACAGCGACGCCGCCGCCCTCCAGATCGGCCTCTACCTCTGGAACCGGCGGCACAACGTCTCGCCGCACGAACCCGAGGGCTCCGGCGGCCTCGCCGGCATGGGAATGTCGGCGATCTCCGCGCCCATCTACCTCAAGTCGCTCGGCGCGGCCCTCCTCGGCCGCCCCAGCCGCTTCGTCGTCACCCCCAAGGGCGGCGACGCCAGCGCCGACCGATGGCTGACCTTCCGTATCCATCTGGCCTGGGCGGGCGTGCTCGCCACGTCGCTCGTGGCGTCCGTCGTCCTCGACCACACCCACGTGGCCATGCGCACATGGGCGGTTCTCGCCCTGTGCATCGCACTCGCGCCGCCCGTCGTGTGGTTCGTCACGCAGCGCCGCGAGGCCGCGGCCGCAGTGACCGTGACCGCCAAGAGGCCGGAGACGGAACCGGTCCGCGCCGTGCAGCCGGCGGCCCCCCGTACATCGACCACAGGTGGGAACTGACGCATGTCCTACAGACCTTCGCGCCGGATGAAGAAGACCGTCTTCGGAGCGGGCGGCGTCGCCCTCCTCGTCGGCCTGAACGCCCCGGCCGCCTGGACCTTCGCCTCCGAACGGTACGAGGACTGGAAGATCGCCCAGCCCGGGTACAAGGCCAAGTACGGCTCCTGGTCGCGGGTCGACATCCCGCAGGAGTACCGCACGAACGCCATCCACGCCGCGCTCCTGCACACCGGCAAGGTGCTCATCGTCGCGGGCTCGGGCAACGAGCAGAAGAGCTTCGACGCGGGCACCTTCGACACCGTCCTGTGGGACCCGAAGGCGAACACCTTCAAGAAGATCCCCACCCCCGCCGACTTCTTCTGTGGCGGCCACGCCCAACTCCCCGGCGGGCGGCTCCTGGTGGCGGGCGGCACCGCCCGCTACGAGCAGCTCGACGGCGAGGTCGAGAGGGCCGGCGGCGGCATGCGCGTCAAGAACGAGAGCCCCGACAAGGCGGTGCACCTGAAGAAGGGCACGAAGTTCCGATCCCCTTCCGGCACCGAGTACGTGTCGAAGTTCGACGTCACCGTCCCGAAGGCGAAGCGCGCCTACGACAAGAAGCGCAACGCCGCCGGGGTCATGCAGCCGTGGAAGACCACGGTCAAGGCGAGCGAGGCACGCGTCTTCGTCGAGGCCGCCCGCAAGGGCAAGCAGTACGTCACCGACGACAACGCCCAGTACGAGATCGAGGGCCTGCGGGGCAAGGACGCCGACAACACGTACGGCCTCTCCGAGAAGATCACCATGGAGAAGCAGGACTTCCAGGGGATCAAGGAGGCGTACGAGTTCGACCCGGTCGCCGAGCGGTACGTGCCGGTCGACCCGATGGCGAAGGCCCGCTGGTACCCCACGCTGGTCGGCCTGGAGGACGGCAAGGTGCTCGCGGTCTCGGGCCTCGACGACGTCGGCATGATCGACCCCGGTGACAACGAGATCTACGACCCGAAGACCAAGAAGTGGTCGATGGGCCCCAAGCGCTACTTCCCGACGTACCCGGCCCTCTTCCTCACCAAGGGCGGCAAGCTCTTCTACCCGGCTTCGAACGCCGGTTACGGCCCCGCCACCAAGGGGCGCGTCCCCGGCCTGTGGGACCTGAAGACCAACAAGTTCGAGAAGGTCCCCGGCCTCACCGACACGGACCAGACGGAGACCTCGTCCTCACTGCTGCTGCCGCCCGCGCAGGACCAGCGGTTCATGATCCTCGGCGGTGGTGGTGTCGGCGAGTCCAAGAAGGCGACGTCCCGCACGGCGGTCGTGGACCTGAAGGAGGAGAACCCCGCCTTCAAGACGGGCCCCCAACTCCCGCAGGGCACCCGCTACTTGAACTCCGTCATCATGCCGGACGACTCCGTCTTCACGACGAACGGCTCGTCCGACTACCGCGGACGCAGCGCCAGCAACATCTTCAAGGCGCAGTTCTACGACCCCGAGCAGAACGCCTTCCGGGAGGCCGCCGCCCCCAAGGTCGGCCGCAACTACCACTCCGAGGCGCTGCTGCTACCCGACGGCCGGGTCGCCAGCTTCGGCTCCGACCCGCTCTACGACAACCAGCAGAACACCAAGCTCGGCCACTTCGAGCAGCGCATGGAGATCTACACGCCGCCCGCGCTGCACCGCGGCGGCGACCAGCGGCCCGTCCTCGGGGCGGGCCCCGAGACCCTCCCGGCGAGCGGTGAGGCCACGTTCCGCACGAAGGACGCGGACGGCATCGTCAAGGCCCGCCTCATGCGGCCGTCCGCGGTGACGCACACGACGGACGTCGAGCAGCGCTCGATCGCCCTCGACGTCACGAAGTCCAAGGGTTCGGTGACGGTGGACGTCCCTCGGGACCGGACGTTGGTGCCGCCGGGGTGGTACATGGTGTTCGTGTCCGACGCGGATGGGGTGTCGTCGGAAGCGAAGTGGATCCAGGTGACGTAAGGCTCACGGAGCCGTGGTGGCGGTCGCGGGGCTCTGCCCCGGACCCCGCGCCTCAATCGCCGGCGGGGGGTGTATATCAATCCCCGCCGGGGATTGTGGAGGCTTT
>NZ_JBEOVM010000113.1:0-20251 GCF_040295505.1 Streptomyces sp. NPDC002790
GGGCTCCGCCCCGGACCCCGCGCCTCAATCGCCGGCGGGGCTCAAAAGATCGCCTCAAACGCCGCAGGGGCTTGATCTATCAAGCCCCTGCGGCGATTGAGCAGGCCCGTCCGGCAGGACTTTCGGGAAGGGGTGGGGTGGGGAGAGGGGTTTCACGCCGCCGAGGGGAGGGCCTCAGCCAGCCATGTCGGGACGCCGTCGAGGAGGCGGAACAAGCGGCCCGCCTCCGCGCGCAGGCGCGCCTTCGTGGCCGGTTCCGGTTCGGCCTCCGCAAGGGAGACGAGCGCCGGAGCCGTACCCACCAGGTACCCGAGTTCCTCACGGATCCGCAGCGACTCCGTGAATCCGTGCCGCGCCTCCGCCAACTCCCCCTCCCGCAGGGCCAGTCCGGCAAGATGCCGCCAGGTGAAGGAGAGCAGGAGCGCGTCACCGTGAGCCGTCGCACCCGCATGGGCCCTGCGATACGCCGCCCGCGCCGCCTGCGGTGAATCCGCCAGGTTCTCCGACATCAGGCCGCGCCGGAAGTCGAGCAACGCGCGCCCCGCCGCCCCCGGAGCGATCAGCGCCGCCGCCCTGCCGAACGCCGAGCGCGCCTCGTCGGAGCGGTCCCGCTTCTTCAACAACGTGGCCTCGTACGCGAGTTGCCCCCGCTCGCACGCCGCCGCACCCCGCTCCTCGTCCGTGTGCGCCAGCGCCTCCGCCGCACGCAACGCGTCCTCCGCGTCCGCCCACCCCTGCTCCGTGTACAGGCACCGCTCCACCAGCAGTCCCGCCCGCTGCAGGGCCGCCCCCGCGTCCGTCGTCGCCCGATGGTCGAGGAGCGCCGCCGCGTCGGCCCAGCAGCCGCGCGAGCGCAACCGCCATACCGCGGTCTGGAGTGGATCGTCCGCTGTGTTCGTTCCGCTACCAGACATGGCGGTATGCGCCACGTTGCCCTCCCGAGCACGCCATCGAGCCGAGTTTGCCGTGGGGCATCTCAGCACGGATCAAGGTGCCCGGCCAAGGGGGTGGGTGAAAGATTTCACAAAGGGATGGGGTTTCCCGGGCGCTCCCAAGATCGCTAGTGGGGCGCCCGGGACGTGCGGGAACGTCAGCTCATCCGCAACGCCAGGAAGAAGTCCAACTTGTCTTCCAGGCGCGACAGATCACGACCCGTCAGCTGCTCGATGCGGCCCACGCGGTACCGCAACGTGTTCACGTGCAGGTGCAGCCGGGACGCGCAGCGGGTCCACGAACCGTCGCAGTCGAGGAACGCCTCCAGCGTCGCGACCAGCTCGGCGCGGTGTTTGTGGTCGTAGTCCCGGAGCGGGTCGAGCAGCCGGGCCGTGAACGCCCGGCGTACGTCGTCCGGGACGAAGGGCAGGAGCAGGACGTGCGACGCCAGCTCCTGGTGGCCCGCCGCGCAGACCACGCCCGAGCGGGCGGCCGCCACGCGCCGTGCGTGCCGCGCCTCCTCCAGGGCGCCGCGCAGCCCCTCCGCTGAGTGCACCGCGGCGCTCACCCCGATCGCCAGGCGCCCGTCGTCGGCGAGCCCGGCCGCGAGGGGCTCGCGCACGGCGGTCAGCAGCGTGTCCGCGAGCAGCCCCTGCTCCGAGCCGTCGTGCTCCGCCGCCACGGCGGGCAGCGGCACCAGGGCGATCGCCTCGTCCCCGCTGTGCGCCACGGCGATCCGGTCCGACGGCTCGGCGGAGTCGGGGCGCGCCCCGGCATCCGCGGCGATGAGGATCTCCTCCAGGAGCGACTGGGCCACGGCCCCGCCCTCGGCCTTCTCGCCCTGCTGGTCCGTCCACTCCACGCGCGCCACGACGACCTGCCAGTGCGGGGCCGCGCCGACCCCCGGCAGCAGCACGGGCGCCGCGACGCGCAGGCGTGCCGCGATCTCCGTGGGGGCCGCGCCCGTCTGCACCAGCTCGAGGACCTCCTGCGCGAGCCTGCGCCGCACCGTGCGCGCCGCGTCCCGCCGCTCGCGCTCCACCGAGATCAGCTGCGTGACGCCCTGCAGCAGGTCGAGCCGCTCCTCCGGCCAGTCGCCCGCGTCCGCCTCGACGGCGAGCAGCCAGTTCGCGAGGGCGCTCGTACGCGCGTCGGGGGAGGGCGTGGCGGCGGCAGGACCGTCCTTCGGGGCCGAACCGATCGGGAACAGCGAGTACGTGCCCCCCTCCACCGTGACCCGGTGCGGGCTGCGCCGCCCGGTGCGCAGGGCTCCCAGGTGCTCGGCCGCGAGCCGCGTGCGGATCCTCGCGGGCAGCTCGGGCCCGGCCGCCGACGAGCCCGCGATCGCGCGCCCCGTCGGGGAGAGCACCCAGGCCCGCAGGTCGAGGTCGCTGCCGAGCAGGTCGAGGACGACGTCGGGGCCGCCGCCCGCGGGCCCCGAGGTCATCAGGCGCCGGTGCCGGTCGACGACCGCCGCGAGGTCCCCGGCGCGCTCGCCCGATACCTGGCGTACGACGTGCTCGGTGATCGTTCCGAACGCCACCTGCTGGGCCACCGAGAACAGCGGGACGCGGTGCCGGGCGCAGGCCTCGACGAAGTCCTCGGGGACGTAGCCGAACTCGGCGGTGCCCGCGGCGACGGCGGCGACGCCCGCCGCGGCCATCAGCCGGGCGAAGGGCTCCGAATCGGCCGGCTCCCGGTGCCAGGCCAGGCCCGTGAGGACCAGCTCACCGCCGGACAGATAGCGGCTGGGGTCCCGCAGGTCCGTCGTCATCACACCGCGGACGGTGCGGTCGAGCTCGTCCTCGCCGCCGAGGAGCCTGAGGCCCAGCGCGTCCGTGTCCAGCAATGCGCGCAGCCGCATGTCGTCGCCGCCGATCTGTCTCGAAGTCGTGCTCAATGGGAACCCCGCGGACCTGTGGCCTGGGTTTCCGGGAGAAAACGGTGAGGTTACTGATGCCACCCGTTCATACGAATCTACAAGACACCCCCGCGGGCCAGCCAACGCGTTCATGTTTTCCGTGACTGACACAGCCGGAGCACAGGCGGTGTACTGGGCTCACTCCGCGTGAACAGCACATGAACGAGCCCCTGTGATCCGCACATCCCGTGGCTCGAACGCATCGCATCGACCCCGTACGACACGACGCACGAACCACGCACGATCCCTGCCCGATCCACGAACCTCACGGAGAAGAGAGCCGTTATGGACTTCCTTCGCCCCGGCAGCTGGGAGGAGGCGCTCGCCGCGAAGGCCGAGCACCCCACAGCCGTGCCGATCGCAGGCGGCACCGATGTCATGGTCGAGATCAACTTCGACCACCGCCGCCCCGAGTACCTGCTCGACCTCAACCGCATCGGTGAGCTGACCGAGTGGGAGGTGGGCGCGGGGCCCGAGGGCGACACCGTCCGGCTCGGCGCCTCCGTCCCGTACACCAAGATCATGGAGCACCTGCGCGGTGAGCTGCCGGGGCTCGCCCTCGCCTCGCACACCGTCGCGTCCCCGCAGATCCGCAACCGCGGCGGCGTCGGCGGCAACCTCGGCACCGCGTCGCCCGCGGGCGACGCCCACCCGGCGCTGCTCGCCGCAGGCGCCGAGGTCGAGGTGGAGTCGGTCCGCGGCTCCCGGCGTATCCCGATCGACGCGTTCTACACGGGGGTCAAGCGCAACGCCCTCGCCGAGGACGAGCTGATCCGCGCCGTGCACATCAAGAAGGCCGAGGGGCCGCAGCAGTTCTCCAAGGTCGGCACGCGCAACGCGATGGTGATCGCGGTGTGCGCCTTCGGCCTCGCCCTGCACCCCGGGACCCGGACCGTGCGCACCGGCATCGGCTCGGCGGCGCCCACGCCGGTCCGCGCCAAGGAGGCCGAGGAATTCCTCAACTCCGCTTTGGAAGAAGGCGGGTTCTGGGAGAGCGGCAAGATCATCACCCCGTCGGTCGCCAAGCAGTTCGCCACGCTGTGCTCCGGCGCCTGCAACCCGATCGACGACGTGCGGGGCACCGCCTCGTACCGCCGTCACGCGGTCGGCGTCATGGCGCGCCGCACGCTGACCTGGGCCTGGGAGTCGTACCGCGGCTCGGGCGTTCGTACGGAGGGAGCCGCGTAATGCGCGTCAATTTCACGGTCAACGGCCGTAAGCAGGAAGCCGACGACGTCTGGGAGGGCGAGTCCCTTCTGTACGTGCTGCGCGAGCGGATGGGGCTCCCGGGTTCGAAGAACGCGTGCGAGCAGGGCGAGTGCGGATCCTGCACCGTCCGGCTCGACGGCGTCCCCGTGTGCTCGTGTCTGGTGGCCGCGGGACAGGTCGAGGGCCACGAGGTCGTCACCGTCGAGGGGCTCGCCGAGCACGCCAAGTCCCGTACGTGCGCGTCCCATGAGGGTGGTACGACACTTCAGGACGCGCAGGGCTGGTCCGCGAAGGGCACCGACTCGCAGACCGGCGAGGGCGGCGAACTCGCCCCGATCCAGCAGGCGTTCATCGACGCGGGCGCCGTCCAGTGCGGATTCTGCACGCCCGGCCTGCTCGTCGCGGCCGACGAGATGCTGGAGCAGAACCCGACGCCGTCGGACGCGGACATCCGCGAGGCGCTCTCGGGGAACCTCTGCCGCTGCACCGGCTACGAGAAGATCATGGACGCGGTCCGGCTCGCCGCCGCGCGCCAGACACAGCCGGAAGGGGTCTGAGCAGCATGGGTACGACAGGAATCCCCGGCAAGGTCACCCAGGGGTCGCAGACCAAGGGCGGCATCGGCGAGTCCACGCTCCGCCCCGACGGCACCCTCAAGGTCACCGGCGAGTTCGCGTACTCGTCCGACATGTGGCACGAGGACATGTTGTGGGGCCACATTCTGCGCTCCACCACGGCGCACGCCGAGATCGTGTCCATCGACACGGGCGAGGCGCTCGCAACTCCCGGTGTCTACGCGGTACTTACCTACGACGACCTCCCGACCGCCATGAAGAACTACGGCCTGGAGATCAAGGACACCCCGGTCCTCGCGCACGGCAAGGTCCGCCACCACGGCGAGCCCGTCGCCTGCATCGCGGCCGACCACCCGGAGACCGCGCGGCGCGCCGCCGCCAAGATCAAGGTGGAGTACCGCGAGCTGCCCGTCATCACCGACGAGGCCTCCGCGACCGCGCCCGACGCGGTCCTCGTCCACGAGAACCGCGACGACCACCACATCGGCCATGTCCCGCACCCGAACATCGTGCACCGCCAGCCGATCATCCGCGGAAACGCCGAAGAGGCCGCCAAGAAGGCCGACTTCATCGTCTCGGGCGAGTACACCTTCGGCATGCAGGACCAGGCCTTCCTCGGCCCCGAGTCCGGCCTCGCCGTGCCGGCCGAGGACGGCGGCGTCGACCTCTACGTCGCCACACAGTGGCTGCACTCGGACCTCGGCCAGATCGCCCCCGTCCTCGGCCTGCCCGAGGACAAGGTGCGGATGACGCTGTCCGGCGTCGGCGGCGCGTTCGGCGGCCGCGAGGACCTGTCGATGCAGATCCACGCGTGCCTGCTCGCGCTGCGCACCGGCAAGCCCGTCAAGATCGTCTTCAACCGGTTCGAGTCCTTCTTCGGGCACGTCCACCGCCACCCGGCGAAGCTGTACTACGAGCACGGGGCCACGCGCGACGGCAAGTTGACGCACATGAAGTGCCGCATCGTGCTCGACGGCGGCGCCTACGCCTCCGCGTCCCCGGCCGTCGTCGGCAACGCCTCGTCCCTCGCCGTCGGCCCGTACGTGCTCGACGACGTCGACATCGAGGCCATCGCGCTCTACTCCAACAACCCGCCCTGCGGCGCCATGCGCGGCTTCGGCGCGGTCCAGGCGTGCTTCGCGTACGAGGCGCAGATGGACAAGCTCGCCGACAAGCTGGGCATGGACCGGGTCGAGTTCCGGCAGCTCAACGCCATGGAACAGGGCACCATCATGCCGACGGGCCAGCCCGTCGACTCGCCCGCCCCCGTCGCCGAGATCCTGCGCCGCGTCAAGGCGATGCCGCTGCCGCCCGAGCGCCAGTGGGAGTCCAGCGAGGGCGCCGACGTGCGCGCGCTGCCCGGCGGCCTGTCCAACACCTCGCACGGTGAAGGCGTCGTACGCGGGGTCGGCTACGCCGTCGGCATCAAGAACGTCGGCTTCTCCGAGGGCTTCGACGACTACTCAACGGCCCGTGTACGCATGGAGGTTGTCGGCGGCGAGCCGGTCGCCACCGTGCACACCGCGATGGCCGAGGTCGGCCAGGGCGGCGTCACCGTGCACGCGCAGATCGCCCGCACCGAACTGGGCGTCACCCAGGTCACCATCCACCCGGCCAACACCCAGGTCGGCTCGGCCGGTTCGACCTCCGCGTCCCGCCAGACATACGTCACCGGCGGCGCGGTCAAGAACGCCTGCGAGCTCGTCCGCGAGAAGGTCCTGGAGCTCGGCCGCCGCAAGAAGGGCAGCTACCACCCGGCGTGGGCCACCGCCGAACTCCTCCTGGAGGGCGGCAAGGTCGTCACCGACGGCGGCGAGGTCCTGGCCGACCTCGCCGAGGTCCTCGAAGGCGAGGCCGTCGAGGTGGAGGAGGAGTGGCGCCACCGGCCCACCGAGGCCTTCGACCTGACGACCGGTCAGGGCACCGGGCACGTCCAGTACTCCTTCGCCGCGCACCGCGCCGTCGTCGAGGTCGACACCGAACTCGGCCTCGTCAAGGTCGTCGAGCTGGCCTGCGCCCAGGACGTCGGCAAGGCGCTCAACCCGCTGTCCGTCATCGGCCAGATCCAGGGCGGCACCACACAGGGCCTCGGCGTCGCGGTGATGGAGGAGATCATCGTCGACCCCAAGACCGCCAAGGTCAGGAACCCGTCCTTCACGGACTACCTGATCCCCACCATCCTCGACACGCCGACCATCCCGGTCGACGTGCTCGAACTCGCCGACGACCACGCCCCGTACGGGCTGCGCGGCATCGGCGAGGCCCCGACCCTGTCGTCGACCCCGGCCGTCCTCGCGGCGATCCGGAACGCGACGGGTCTTGAGCTCGACCGGACGCCGGTTCGTCCCGAACATCTGACGGGAACGGGTTCCGCCTAGTCCGACCCCCGCGGGGTGACGGCGAGCGCCGTCACCCCGCAGTACCTCTACGTCTCGGGCCGTCCCCCGGGTCGTGCAGCCATCCCAAAACCCGTGTGCCGCAAGGCAGTTGCGGGAGCCCCTATGAACCTTGGGAAACGAGGCACCATGACCCAGCAGTCCGTGGAGCCGAAGACCGCCGCCGACGACGCGGGCGCGGGCTCGCGTCAGCCCGCCGGCAGGTCTTGGCTCGACCGCTACTTCCACATATCCGACAGAGGATCGACGTTCTCGCGCGAAGTGCGCGGCGGCATCACCACCTTCATGGCGATGTGTTACATCCTCCTGCTCAACCCGCTGCTGCTCGGCGGCCCCGACGCCGCGGGCGACAAGCTCAGCCACGCGGGACTGATCACGGCGACCGCGCTCGCCGCCGCCGTGTGCACCCTGCTGATGGGCTTCCTCGGCAAGGTGCCGCTCGCGCTCGCCGCGGGCCTCTCGGTCTCCGGCGTGCTCGCCACCCAGGTCGCGCCCAACATGACGTGGCCGCAGGCCATGGGCATGTGCGTGATGTACGGCGTGGTGATCGTTCTCCTTGTCGTCACCGGCCTGCGCGAGATCATCATGAACGCGATCCCGCTCGCCCTGAAGCACGGCATCACCATCGGCATCGGCATGTTCATCGCCCTGATCGGCCTGGTCAACGCCGGGTTCGTCGGCAAGGGCAACCCGGTCACGCTGGGCACCGGCGGTCAGCTCAAGGGCTGGCCCGTACTGCTCTTCGCGATCACCCTGCTGCTCATCTTCATGCTCCAGGCCCGCAACGTCCCCGGCGCGATCCTCATCGGCATCGTCGCCGGCACGGTCCTCGCCGTCATCGTCAACGCGGTCTTCGACCTCAGCCCGAAGGTCTGGGGCGGCAGCCCGCCCGAGCTGACCGGCAGCGCCGTCTCCATGCCCGACTTCTCGCTCTTCGGACACGTCGAGTTCGGCGGCTGGGACTCCATCGGCGGCCTCACCGTCGGCATGATCGTGTTCACGCTCGTGCTCGCCGGCTTCTTCGACGCGATGGCCACCATCATCGGCGTCGGCACCGAGGCCGGGCTCGCCGACGACAAGGGCCGCATGCCGGGCCTGTCCAAGGCGCTGTTCATCGACGGCGCGGGCGGCGCGATCGGCGGTGTGGCGGGGGCCTCCGGGCAGACCGTCTTCGTCGAGTCCGCCACGGGCGTCGGAGAGGGCGCGCGCACGGGCTTGTCGTCCGTGGTGACCGGCTTCCTGTTCGCCCTGGGGCTCTTCTTCACGCCGCTCGCGCAGATCGTGCCGGGGCAGGTCGCCGCCGCCGCGCTCGTCGTCATCGGCGCGATGATGATGCAGAACGCGCGGCACGTGGACTGGTCCGACCGGGCCGTGGCCGTGCCGGTGTTCCTGACCGTGGCGCTGATGCCGTTCACGTACTCCATCACCGCGGGTGTCGGTGCGGGCGTCATCGCCTACACCGCCATCAAGGCGGCGCAGGGCAAGTTCCGCGAGATCGGCGTCTTCATGTGGGTGCTGACGCTCGTCTTCTTCGTGTACTTCGGCCTGCATCCGATCGAGAGCTGGATGGGCGTCAAGTAGCCCTGCCGGCCGTACCGTTCCGCGAACCGTTGAGGAGACCGAGACATGCTGGACATCGCCGATGAGCTGAACCGGTGGGTCGAGCAGGGGCGCGACTTCGCCGTGGCCACCGTGGTGGCCGTCGGCGGCAGCGCGCCCCGGCAGCCGGGCGCGGCGCTCGCCGTCGACAGCGAGGGCACCGCGATCGGCTCGGTCTCCGGCGGCTGCGTGGAGGGTGCGGTGTACGAGCTGTGCGGCCAGGCGTTGGAGGACGGGGAACCGGTCCTCGAACGGTTCGGCTACAGCGACGACGACGCCTTCGCCGTGGGGCTCACCTGCGGCGGCGTCATCGACATCCTCGTCACACCTGTACGGGCGTCCGATACGGCCGTACGTGGTGTGCTCGCGGGCGCGCTGGGCGCCGCCGCCACGGGGGAGGCGGCGGCGCTCGCGCGCGTCGTGGCGGGTCCGGGGGAGTTGGTCGGGCGGGCGCTGGTCGTCCGTCCCGACGGCTCGTACGAGGGCGGGTTCGGGGGTCACCCGGAGCTCGACCGCACGGTGGCGGGGGAGGCGGGGGCGTATCTCGACGCGGGGCGCACCGGCACGGTCGAGATCGGCGAGCAGGGGTCGCGGTGCGGGTCTCCGCTCACGGTCCTCGTCGAGTCGTCGGTGCCGGCGCCACGGATGATCGTGTTCGGCGCGATCGACTTCGCGGCGGCGTTGGTGCGGATGGGCAGGTTCCTGGGGTACCGGGTCACGGTGTGCGACGCCCGGCCGGTGTTCGCGACGGCGGCGCGGTTCCCCGACGCCGACGAGGTGGTGGTCGAGTGGCCGCACAAGTACCTGGAGCGGGTGGCGGGGGAGGTCGACGGCCGTACGGTGCTGTGTGTGCTCACCCATGACGCCAAGTTCGATGTGCCGCTGCTTGAGCTCGCGCTGCGGTTGCCGGTGGGGTATGTGGGGGCGATGGGGTCGCGGCGTACTCACCTGGACCGTAATGAACGGTTGCGTGAGGTGGGGGTCACCGAGGTGGAGCTGGCGCGGTTGCGGTCGCCGATCGGGCTCGATCTGGGGGCGCGTACGCCGGAGGAGGTGGCGGTGTCCATCGCCTCCGAGATCGTTGCGGATCGGCGGGGCGGTACGGGGGTCTCCCTGACGGGCGCCCACACCCCGATCCACCACGAACCGGGTGCGGCGCGCCGGATCGGGTCGGTGGCGTGAGCCACTGGGGTCTTTCTCCCCCACTCCGCCCCTTCCCGAAAGTCCTGCCGGACGGGCCTGCTCAATCGCCGCAGGGGCTTGAAAGGCCTGCTCAATCGCCGCAGGGGCTTGATAGATCAAGCCCCTGTTGTGCGGCACCATCAAGTCCGGGTCGGCAAAATCAAGCCCCGCCGGCGATTGAGGCGCGGGGTCCGGGGCGGAGCCCCGAGGCGTAGGGACGGGTGACGTCAACAAGTCGTGCGCGCGCCGCACTTGACGTGGAGGGGACCGCCACCGAGTCTGTGGGAGCGCTCCCGCGACGTCTACCGGACCCCAGGAGTCACCGTGCGAAGACCTCTCAGGCGCACCGCAGCCACCGCAGCCGCAACACTCGCCCTCCTCCTCGCCGCGCCGCAGGCCACGGCATCGACCACACCCACGGTCGGCGCCGGCCCACGCCTCTACACCCCCGATCCCAACCCCGACGCCACCCGCCAGATCGCCGGGCTCTTCAAGTCCGGTCGGTACCGCGACGCCGCCCGGGTCACCGCGATGATCGCCACCCCGCAGGCCGTCTGGTTCGGCGACCAGAGCCCGGCCGAGGTCGAGAAACTCACCCGCGAGGTGGTCAGGGACGCCGACCGCCGCGACGCCCTCCCGGCGTTCGCGCTCTACAACGTGCCGGGCCGCGACTGCTCCAACTACTCCGCGGGCGGCGCCGCCACCACCGCCGAGTACCAGGCCTGGATCGACGCCGTCGCCCGCGGCATCGGCTCCCGCGACGCCATGGTCGTCCTCGAACCCGACTCGCTGGCCCTGCTCCCCGCCGACTGCGGCCAGGACGATGCCGAAGGCACGAAGACCGCCGCCCGCTACGCCGAAGTCAACTACGCCGTCCGTAAGTTGGAGCCACTGCGCGGCACCCGCGTCTACCTCGACACGGGCCACCCCGGCTGGCACAGCGTCAACTCCATCGTGCCGCGCCTCATCAAGGGCGGCGTCGAGCACGCGGCCGGCTTCTACACCAACGCCTCGAACTACTTCACCGACGACGCCAACTCCTGGTACGGCAAGCTGATCTCGTCCTGCATCGCCTACGTCGAGAAGTCCTCCGGGAACGTTGCCGACTGCCCGAACCAGTGGACCCCGCGCGCCGAAGCGCAGACCTGGATCGACGCCCACGTGCGCGTACCGGCCTCCCGGATGCCGCACTTCGTGACGGACTCCAGCCGCAACGGCCGAGGCCCGTGGACCCCGCCGGCCGGCAAGTACACCGACGCCCAGGACTGGTGCAACCCGCCGAACCGCGGACTCGGCGCCCGCCCGACCCTGCGCACCGGCGACCCTTCCCCAAGCTCTCGAACAACCTCGAGCAGGGGAGACCCCATTCAGGACGCCCGCCTGTGGATCAAGACACCCGGGGAGTCGGACGGCCTGTGCCTGCGCGGCACCGCGGGCCCCGAGGACCCGGAGCGGGGCACGGTCGACCCGAAGGCGGGCGACTGGTTCCCGCAGCAGGCGCTGGAGCTGGTTCAGTACGCCAACCCGCCGCTACTCAGCAGGAGTTGACGTTTTGTCGACGGCGGGAGCCGTGGTGGTGTCGTCGAGCAACCCGTCCACCGCCCGCCCGAAGACCCATCGCCCCGCCGCCGCGACCACCCGGTCCGCGGCGCGGGGCACTCCGCGTACCCGCAGCTCCTCGCGCCACTCGACGCGCGAGCCGCCGTCGCCGAGCGCCCGCACCTCGAACTCGGCCCAGCCGGTGACGACGCGGCCGCGCTTCTCCATCCGGCAGCGGCGCGGCGGCTGCCAGGCGACGACCTCCATCGGGTCGTCGAAGCCGCACCGGCCGATGCCGGTGCGCGCCACGAACACCGTGCCCGCCGCGTCAGGCGGCGGGGTCGTCACCGTGACACGGGTGAGCGGCACGGAATCCCCGTGCCGCTCCCAGTCGGTCAGCCGCCGCCACGCCTCGGCGGCGCGCAGCGACGTGTCACGGACGATGCTGATATGGGCGGTCATGTCGTGATGGTAGGCACACGTCCGGGTCCGGGGTCCGCGTCGGAGAACGTGCGGCGTGTCGCGCGGGGCCCAACTCGAAGCCCCGCGTGCCCAGTTGATTCCCTCCCGGTCGGTCAGGCCGCCTTGTATGCGGCGGCCAGTTTCTTCAGCGCCCCCTTGTAGTCGCCGGTGAGGGCGAGGTGCTCGGCCTCGGCGAACGGCTTGGCCCACGCCCCCGTCACCTTGCCGCCCGCCTTCTGCTGGACCTTGAGCCGCTGCTTTCCCACCAGCGCCCGCTCGCCACCGCCGTCCTTGCCGGCCGCCCCGGTCGTGAGCCCGTAGCCGTACGGGAACTGCGGATCGTACGAGGCGTCCCCGACGTTGATGGGGAGCTGGGCCTCCGACTTCGGCCAGGTGACCGGGAGTTGGCCGGTGAAGGGTCGCTTCCCGTAGAGGACGTCGGCGACGCCGTCGCCCTCCGTGCCCGGCAGCCAGGACGCGACGAGCCCGTCGATGTCGCCAAGCCGGTCGCCGATGAGCTGCGGCCGTCCGGAGACCGTGAGCACGACGCACTTCATGGCTCCGCAGACCTTGTCCACGGCGGCCTTGTCGGCGGCGGAGAGCTCCAGATCGTGGCCGTTTCCGACGTCGCCGACACCCTCCGCGTACGGGGTCTCGCCGACGACGACCACGCCGACGTCGTACCCGGAGGTGGGCGCCGAGGCGCCCTTCGAGTAGTCGACCTTCGCACCGGGGGCGGCCTTCTGCATCGCCTGGAGGATCGTCGTGCCCTTCGTGATGTTCCCGGAGGAGCCCTGCCAGGAGACGGTCCAGCCGCCGGTCTGGTTGCCGATGTCGTCGGCGTTGGACCCGGCGACGTACACCTTCTGGGACCGCTTCAGCGGCAGCACGTTCCCGTGGTTCTTCAGGAGGACCTGCGATGTGGCCGCCGCCTCGCGTGCCACGGCGCGGTGTGCGGCGCCGCCGATCTCGTTGCTGTCGCTCGTGTCGGCGTACGGCTTCTCGAAGAGGCCGAGCTTGAACTTCTGCGTGAGGATGCGGGAGACCGCGTCGTCCACGCGTGCCTCGGTGACCCTGCCCGAGGTGACCTCGGCGAGCAGGGTCTTCTCGAAGTCGGCGTAGGCGTTCGGCACCATGATCATGTCGAGGCCCGCGTTGATCGACGTACGGACGTCGGAGGCGTAGTCGCCGGGGATCTGGTCGATGCCCGCGTAGTCGCTGATCACGAAGCCGTCGAAGCCGAGCTTGTTCTTCAACTCCCCATTGATCATTGCCGCGTCGGCGTGCATCTTCACGGGGCCCTGGTCGTCGCCGATGATGTCGAGCGAGGAGTACGAGGGCATGACCGTGCCCACGCCGCGCTTCACGGCATCCCTGAAGGGCGCCAGGTGCACGGCCTCCAGCTCCTGCTTCGTCACCTTGGTGACGCCCTGGTCGATGGTGTACGAGCCGGTGGTCGAGGAGCCGTACGCGGTGCCGCCGTCGCCGACGAAGTGCTTGGCGGTGGCGAGGACCTTGTCGTTGCGGTCCAGGTCACTGCCGTTCGCGCGGCCCTGGAAGCCCTTGACCATCGTCTCCATGGACTCGACGAGTGCCGGGTCCTCGCCGAAGGACTCGTAGGAGCGGCCCCAGCGTTCGTCGCGGCTCACGCACAGGCAGGGCGCGAAGTCCCACGGGACGCCGGTCGCGCGCACCTCGGAGGCGGTAACCGCCCCGGTTTTCTCGGCGAGTCGGGGATCGCGGCTCGCGCCGATGCCGATGTTGTGCGGCATGATCGTGGCGCCGACGACGTTGTTGTGGCCGTGCACCGCGTCCACGCCGTAGATCAGCGGGATCTGGAGCCGCGTTGCCTGCGCCCGCAGTTGGTAGCCGTCGATCATCCTGGCCCAGCCGTCGGGCGTGTTCGGCGTCGGCACGGAGCCGCCGCCGGAGAGCAGTGAGCCAAGGTTGTGGCTCGCGATGTCGCCCGGGGACTTGAGGGCGGCGCGCTCGGCCTGCGTCATCTGCCCGACCTTCTCCTCCAGGGACATCCGGGAGACGAGGTCGGCGACCCGCTTCTTGATCGGGGCCTTGGTGTCGAGGTACGGCAGCCCGTGCGCGTCGATGACGACCTGCGGGGACTCGGCGGGCGGTTTGGCGCCGGTGACGGTCAGCTTCAGCGGGATCGTCTCGGCGGTCTCCGACCTGGCGGAGTCCTTGGCGGTGGCGACCGTGACCGTCTTGGCCGCGCCGGACGCGGTGCCCGCCGGGAAGGTGACCTTGCCCGTGGCCGGGGTGTAGTCCTTGCCGGGGTCGGCGGTGCCGCCCTCGGTGGCGTACTCGATGGTGACGGGGGCCTCGACCGGCACGTTCCCGGTGGTCGTGACGGACAGCTTCACCGCCGCCGAACCGCCCTCCTTCACCGGGTACACGGCCGCGTCCGTCGCCACCTGCGCGCGCAGCGACTGGTCGGCCTTGCCGTACAACTCGACGCCGTCCATGGCGAATTGGCTCTTCGCCCCGGTGGGCAGCGTGACCGCGTAGCCCCACATCTTGTCGAGCCCGAGGACGTGGTCGATGCCGCCGACCGGCTGGTAGTCCGTGCGGTACTCGAACCGCGTGAACGGCAGCTCGACCTGCTTCCAGCCGGTGAAGTCGTCGGTGAACGACGTCGTCCACAGCTCGGAGGCCTCGCCGTGCGCGCCGCCGTCCTTGATCTCGTACGTCAGCTTGCGGCCCGAGCCGTCGCCGTACCACCACAGGCGGATGCCCTTGTGCGCCGACCAGTCGTGGGCGGGCTTGTCGGCGGCGTAGTCGTGGCTGAAGCCGCCGTAGCCGCTGATGTCGTAGGTGCCTTCGAGGACCTTGGCGCCCTCGGGGGCGTCCGCGCGCTCCTTGAGTTCGAGCTTCGGGTTGTCGTCCGTGTCGCCGCCCCAGGTGAAGATGGCTTCGGCGGGCTGCGTCGCGAAGGGCACCTCGCCCTCGAAGCGGTCGACGGGGGTGGGGGCGGGGTCGTCGTCGGCGGCGGAGGCGGCGGTGGTGCCGGTCAGCGGCAGCAGGCCTGCGGCGAGCGCGGCGACGGCGAGCAAGGCCGCGCGTCTCCTGCGGCTTCCGCGGCCCGGTCTGGTGGTGGAGTCGGTGTGACGCAAAGTTCCCTCCCGGTGGTCCCGTTGCGGGTGCTGGTGGTGCGTCGAGCTGTCCCCTGGTGTTGCGTGGTGTCCCCTGGCGTTTCTAAATTCAAGGCTTGAGTTAAAGGGGGTGGGGTGGGGGCGTCAAGTGTTCGGAACGTAAAGGGAGTTGGGGGCGGGATGTCGCCGGGTTGGCCACTTGCGACCGATTGACAGGCGGGGTCCCGCCCCCGATCGTTTGCTTCGGGGTGTGACACCTGACGGTTGGGGGACCGCGATGAGGTGGCAGGGGGACGCGTCGTCCGGCGACGCGGGGCGACGGGGGAGCGGCGGGTTCGGACCGCCTCCGCAGATGCCATCGGTTCCGCCGATGCCGCCGGAGCCGCCGATGCCGCCCGGGCCACCCGAGCCACCCGCCGGGTCACCGGTCAGGCCGCCCGTCGGGCCCGCCGACCCGGCGCGCGCCGTCGCCGCGGGGCTGCTCAACCTCAGCGGGCTCGGCCTGGGATACGTCCTCGTGCGGCGCCGCCTCCTCGCGCTGCTGTGTGTCGCCGCCACGGCCGCCCTGCTCACCCTCGCGCTGCCCGCCGAACCGGACGGAGTGCCCGGATGGGCGCTGATCGGGTACGTGGCGCTGCTGCTCGCCGCGGTGGCCGACGGCGCGCGCCGCGGTCTACGGGCGCCCGCAACGTCCCTACAGGGCAAGCCAGTTGTGGCGGTCGTCCTCGGAGTCGCGCTGCTCGCCGTGCCCGCCGGGGGCGCCGTCGCGTACGGCGGTCTGCGCGACGACGCCGTCGAGGAGCTGCTGCTCGACCGGCTCGACAGCGCCGACGCCCTCGTCCAGAAGGCCTCGGCCCGCGACTTCGCCGAGGTACGCGCCGACTACCGCACCGCGCTCGGCCGGTACCGCGACCTCGCCGACGACCACCCGGACTCCAGGGCGGCGCACCGGTTGCACGACAGCCTCGACGCCTACTACAAGGCGGTGTCCACGCCGTACGCCGACGGCGAGCACTGCGCGGCCGTCGCACCCCTCGAACACCTGCGGTCGGTGCCGCGCACCGTGGACCGCGCCGTCCTCGGCTCCCTCGCGAACTGGCCCGACAAGCCGCTCGCCTCCTCGCTCCTGAAGTGCGGCACGGGAAAGCTCGGCGCCGCCGAGACCGATGCCAGGGGCGGTGAACTGGGTCAACTCCTGCGTACGTTCCCCGAGTCGACGCAGGCGGGCCAGGTGGAACCCGCCGTGCGCGCCGCCGTCGAGCGGCGCGCGGGCGAGCTGAAGGGCGCGGACCCGTGCGCCGCCACCCGGGCGCTGCGCCACATCGGCGACACCGCGAAGCGGCTGCCCGCGCCCGTACCCGCGCATCTGCGCGGCGGCGTCGCGACGGCCGTGGAGGACGGGACGTACGCCTGCGGCATCGACCAGTTCAAGGACAAGAAGTTCGGCGCGGCGCACACGTCCCTGACGGACTTCGCGGGCACGTACAAGAGCGACAAGCGGCGGGCCCGTGCCCAGCAGGTCGCCATCGCCGCCGATATCGCGCGGCTGCGCCCCGCCGCGGGCGACCGGCTGCCGCCGAAGGGCACGCCGGACGGCTCCCGCATGGAGATGGTGATCAGCAACGACGGGCCGGACCCGGTCGAGGTCCTCTACACAGGCCCGGTCACCGGCCGGATCACCGTCGCCGCCTGCGGATCCTGCGAGACGTATCCGACGGAGGCGGCCGGCCGCGGCAAGGCGTGCAAGGCGAGCGGCAAGAGCTACCCGAAGGCGACGCTGCGGCTGCCCGCGGGCACGTACCACTTCCTGCACAAGCCGGGCGGCCGCGACGCGACGGCGGCCGGGCGCGCGGCGGGCGGCCGGGTCCAGCCCGGATATTCGTACACGCAGTGCAGTTATGTGGTCAGGAGTGAGCTCGGCGCGGATCTGTAGCGTCGTCCGCGCGAACCGCCGCGAGGCCCTTGACCCGGGCTTGACCCCCATTTGACCTGCGCAAATACCTGTGTACCCACTGGGCGGTGCACTCAGAAAAGAGGGTTACACTCACTTGCTCGATACAAGCAACTGAAGCGAAATCGGGAGGCGGTCATGGGTAAGGGGACGGTCCATGACCGTGCGGCAGCGGACGACGACCCGGTGACGGGAAGCGCGAGTGCCGAGGACGCCGCGGCGGGACTCGGCACTCAACTGGTGCGCTTCTCAAGGCTGTTGACCGCATACCGGCAGAAGGCCCGGCTCGAGAGCCGGGCCGGCGAGCGGGTCCTGCTGGCCAAGCTGGTGCGCGACGGCGAACGCCGCGCCACCGACCTGGCGGCGGCGACCTTCCTCGACCTGTCGACGGTCAGCCGCCAGGTGCGGGCCATGGTCGACAAGGGACTCGTCGAACGGCGCCCGGACCCGGAGGACCGACGGGGTGCGCTGCTGAGCGCCACCGCCGCCGGCGAGGCCGCGTTCGAGGAGTACCGGCGCCAGCGCGACGCGGGGTTCCAGAGGCTTCTGGAGCCCTGGCCCGCGGAGGACCGGCACCAGCTGATCCGGCTGCTCTCCCGCCTGAATGACGATCTGGAAGAGTTTGAATACGCGCGTCCCGAGTCCGGGATATCCGGGCCCAGCGGCGAGCAGGGAGCAACACAAGAATGACTGAGGCCGTGTCCGCGTCCCGCGGAGGCACCGCTACCCAAGCCATGTCCACCCCCATACAAACCCCCGCAGAAACCCCCACGTCCGGCGGCCTGAGCCACCGGCAGATCCTGACCATCCTCAGTGGCCTGATGCTGGGGATGTTCCTGGCCGCCCTCGACCAGACCATCGTCTCCACCTCGATCCGCACCATCGCGGACGACCTCGACGGTCTCAGCCAGCAGGCCTGGGCGACGACGGCGTACCTGATCACATCGACGATCGCCACGCCGCTCTACGGCAAGCTGTCCGACCTGCACGGCCGCAAGCCGTACTTCCTCGCGGCGATCACGATCTTCATCGTCGGTTCGGCGCTGTGCACCTTCTCGACGTCGATGCCGGAACTCGCCGCGTTCCGCGCGGTGCAGGGCATCGGCGCCGGTGGCCTGATGTCGCTCGCGCTCGCGATCATCGGCGACATCGTGCCGCCGCGCGAACGGGCCCGCTATCAGGGCTACATGCTCGCCACGTTCGCCACGTCCAGCGTCGCGGGACCGCTCATCGGCGGCGCCCTCGCCGGTCAGGACAGCATCCTCGGCGTCACCGGCTGGCGCTGGGTGTTCCTGGTGAACGTGCCGATCGCCGTCGTCGCGCTGTTCGTCGTCGCGAAGGTGCTCAACATCCCGCACGTCCGCCGCAACCGGCGGATCGACTGGTGGGGCGCGTTCACCATCGCGCTCGGCGTCGTCCCGCTGCTGCTCGTCGCCGAACAGGGCCGCGAGTGGGGCTGGGGCTCGACGGGCTCGATCGTCTGCTACGTCCTCGGCGGCGTCGGCATCGTCTCGTGGATCCTCGTGGAGCGCCGGGTCGGCGACGACGCGCTCATCCCGATGCGGCTGTTCCGCAACGCCATCTTCAGCAAGACCAGCTTCCTGTCCGTGCTGATCGGCGCGGGCATGTTCGGCGGCATGCTGATGATCCCGCAGTACCTTCAGATCGTGAAGGGCGCGAGCCCCACCAAGTCCGGTCTCGAGATGCTGCCGCTGATGGCCGGCATGATGATCGCGTCCATCGTCTCCGGGCAGATCACCGGGAAGACCGGCCGCTACAAGATCTTCCCGACGCTCGGCACGCTCTTCATGGTGGCCGCGCTGCTGCTCTTCCACTTCGAGGTCCAGTGGGACACCCCGCTGTGGGAGACCATGCTCTACATGGGCCTCTTCGGGCTCGGCCTGGGCTGCTGCATGCAGACGCTGGTGCTCGCGGTGCAGAACGCGGTGCCGCCGCAGGACATGGGCGTGGCGACCGCCTCGTCCACGTTCTTCCGGCAGATGGGCGCCACCGCCGGCACGGCGATCTTCCTCTCCGTCCTCTTCTCGAACGTCGGCGACAAGATCTCGGAAGCCTTCAGGTCGGCGGCGAAGACGCACGACTTCCAGGCCGCGCTGCACGACCCTTCGGTCGTCTCCGACCCCGCCAACAAGCCGGTCCTCGACATGGTCAAGGGCTCCGGCGGGAGCGGCGGCGACGTCCTGTCCGACTCGTCGTTCATCCAGCACCTCGACCCGCGGCTCGCGGAACCGTTCAAGCAGGGCTTCGCGGACGCCATGCACGTGGTGTTCCTGATCGCGGCGTGCGTGATCGTCCTCGCGTTCCTGATGGTCCTGTGGACCAAGGAGGTTCCGCTGCGCAAGATGTCGGGTCTGCAGGCGCGCGAGGCGGCGGAGAAGGGGGAGACCTCTTCCGAGGAGGCGCCGGCGTCGTCCGTCGAGCTGCCGACGCAGACCGCACCCGTGATGACGACGGACGCCTCCGCGGGCATCAAGGGCCACGTACGCGAACGCGACGCCTCGCCGCTGGCGGGCGCGGTCGTCACCCTCATCGACCTGAGGGGCAGTCAGCTCGGCCGTACGACGACGGGCCCCGACGGCGCGTACCTGCTCGCGGCTCCGGCCGGTGGCACGTACGTGCTGATCGGTTCCGCGGGCTCCCGGCAGCCGCAGGCCACGACGCTGACGGTCGGCGAGGGCTTCCTCGACTTCGACCTGATGCTGGCCGGGGCGGCGGGCCTGACCGGCACCGTCGTCACGGCGGCGGGCGAGTTTCCCGTACCGGGCGCGCTGGTGATCGCCACCGACGTACGCGGTGAGGTCGTCGCCTCCGGGGCCGCCGACGCCACGGGCAGCTTCGCCTTCGGCGACCTCGCCCCCGGCGGCTACACCCTCGCCGTGAGCGCGGAGGGCCACCGGCCCGCGGCCCTACCGGTCGAGGTCGCCACCGGCACCCCGGGCCGCTGCGAGGTCCGCCTCGTTCCGGGCGCCCGCGTCCGCGGCACGGTCCGCGACGCGTCCGCCACCCCGCTGAACGACGCCCGCGTCACGCTCCTCGACGCGGCGGGCAACACGGTCGGCACGGCCGTCACGGGCATCGACGGCGCCTACGCCTTCGAGGACCTCGACGCCGGCCAGTACACCGTCGTCGCCGCCGGCTACGCCCCGCAGGCCCTTCCGGTGACCCTCAACGGCACGGGCCGGAACGACCAGGACGTGGAGCTGAGCCACTGACGCGCTGAAGCACCGCATGGCAGAAGGCCGTGGGGGCCCCCCCCCCCGGGGGGGGGGGCGGGCCGGGGCGGGGCGGGGGCGCTCCCGCCCGGCGGCCCCGCCCCGACGGTTGGGCCCCAAAGGCGCTGGGTGGGGGGTTGTTTT